>NZ_JAYWZK010000002.1:0-296799 GCF_048148385.1 Acinetobacter sp. 197 | reverse complement strand
TGGTCTGATTCGTCTTAAAAATTACTATTATGCCTTTGCTTTAACAGACTTTTTTGTTTTTTTGTCGTGTGCAGAGAAATATTTTATAATTAAAAATAAGAAAAATTACATTATATAAGGCTCAATCGAATCTATTAATTTTCTTTAGAGAGACTGATTTAAAAAGTATGAAATAGAGGCAAAACTAACATAAATTCAATCCTGTTTGCCAGCTTAAAATTTAACGTCAGAAAATGAAGTCAATGTCGAGATGCAGGAAAATTCAACCTGTAAATCAGTCAAGCCAATCAAAGTTGAAGAAGAAATGTGGAATAATTGTACGATAAGGCAAGAGACACTCAATAAACTGATAAATATTGTTGGTTAGTCTTTACCCCTCGCTGTTTTTTTAAGACAATAGGCAGCAGTTTTGAAAGTCTTTTCATCATTTCCTATTTCTGAATATTTTGGACTCTGATTTATGACAACCCCGCTTAATGAACGTCGTATTGCAAACGCAATTCGTGTATTGGCAATGGATGCTGTGCAAAAAGCAAACTCAGGACATCCAGGTGCTCCAATGGGGATGGCAGATATCGCTGATGTGGTTTGGCGTGAATTCATGAACCATAACCCGACCAACCCGAATTGGGCAAACCGTGACCGTTTTGTATTATCAAATGGCCATGGCTCTATGCTTCAATATGCGCTTCTTCATTTAACGGGCTACGATCTTTCAATTGAAGATCTAAAAGCATTCCGTCAACTTCATTCTAAAACACCTGGTCACCCGGAATTGGGTTATGCGCCAGGGATTGAAACGACAACTGGTCCTTTAGGTCAAGGTATCGCGAATGCCGTGGGTTTTGCACTGGCTGAAAAAACTTTAGCTGCACAATTTAACAAAGATGACATTCAGGTTGTAGATCACTTCACTTACTGCTTCCTGGGCGATGGCTGTTTAATGGAAGGTGTTTCTCACGAAGCATGTTCTTTGGCGGGTACATTGGGTCTAGGCAAGCTGATTGCTTACTACGATGACAATGGCATCTCGATTGATGGCGAAGTGGAAGGCTGGTTCTCTGACGATACAGAACAACGCTTCCTGGCATACGGCTGGCAAGTCATTAGAGTTGATGGTCACGATGCTGATGCTTTACGTGCTGCAACTTTAGCAGCAAAAGCTGAAACTGCCCGACCAACGATCATTATCTGTAAAACAGTAATTGGTCTGGGTTCACCAAATAAACAAGGTAAAGAAGACAGTCACGGTGCACCACTCGGTCATGACGAAATCGTCCTGACTCGTGAAGCTTTGGGCTGGACTGATGAAGCATTTGTGATTCCTGAAGATGTGTATGCAGCTTGGGATGCGAAAGCTAAAGGTGCAGAAGCAGAAGCAGCCTGGAACGAAACATTTGCTGCCTATGCTGCAAAATATCCAGCAGAAGCTGCTGAGCTTAAACGTCGTTTATCGGGTGAATTGCCGGCTGACTTCGCGGCAAAAGCGGATGCCTACATTGCAGAAGTGAATGCCAAAGCTGAAACAATTGCGACGCGTAAAGCTAGCCAAAATGCATTGCAAGCACTTGTTCCATTATTGCCAGAAGTTCTAGGTGGTTCTGCTGATCTTGCAGGTTCTAACCTGACCCTTTGGAAAGGTGCGCAAGGCGTGCAGGATAATCCTGCGGGTAACTATGTACACTACGGTGTACGTGAATTCGGTATGACTGCAATTGCCAACGGCGTGGCGCTACATGGCGGTTTTATCCCTTATGTCGCTACATTCCTGATGTTTATGGAGTATGCACGTAATGCAGTACGTATGTCTGCATTAATGAAACAGCGCGTGATTCATGTTTATACGCATGACTCAATTGGTCTGGGTGAAGATGGTCCAACGCATCAACCTGTTGAGCAGATCGCATCGCTTCGTACTACGCCAAACCTGAATACATGGCGTCCATGTGACACGGTTGAAGCAGCAATTTCCTGGAAATCTGCACTCATGCGTGCTGATGGTCCGACAGCATTAATCTTCTCTCGTCAGAACTTGCCATTCCAGACCCGTACTCAAGCACAAATCGAGAACGTGGCAAAAGGTGGTTATGTACTGGCTGAAGAAAAAGGCGAATTAAAAGCAATTATTATTGCAACTGGTTCAGAAGTATCTCTGGCAATGGACGCTTATGCACAGCTTGAAGGCGTGCGTGTGGTATCTATGCCATGTGCCGAAGAATTCATGAAGCAAGATGCAGCTTATCGTGAAGCGGTTCTTCCATCAAACATTCGTGCACGTGTTGCGGTTGAAGCTGCACATGTAGATTACTGGTGGAAATTTGTGGGTCTTGATGGTCGCGTCATCGGTATGACCACTTATGGCGAATCTGCACCTGCAAAAGATCTGTTCCAGTTCTTCGGTATTACTACTGAAGCAGTGGTAGCAGCTGTAAAAGAGATTACTGCATAATCAACTGATTAGGTGGTTTTTTTAAAAGGCGCTCCAGTTTTGGGGCGTCTTTTGTTTTTTTGCTTTTTAGCGTTGTTTTCATGTGGCAACCGTTAGAAAGTCCTCCCGTAGTCGAAATGAAAGAGTGAGATGAACATGAGCTTGTATGAACAAATTAACGATGAAATTACTTTAATGGATGCAGGCGAACTCAAGTGGATCGGACAGGAATTACCTCTTGATGCGATGGTTGCAGTTGATTTAATGCTGCAAGAATTAGCCGAAGAAAAGGTCATTAAAGTGCGTCGTAAAAATCATGAAAAGACGACTGGCCTAAAACAGGTTGATCGTATTCTGGTTGAAAAACTTTAAACATAAAGCGTGAAAAGTCCCTGATTGGGGCTTTTTTTTATACCGGATGATTTTCATCTGATGGGTTGCTTATGAACACGAGATGAGATAAAGCTAGGTTTAGGCCGCTATAATAATTCAGCGACCACTATCGAAACGACTTAAATGAAAGAAATAAGCCAAAGAAGCAGTTAAACATGAATATACAGCCCCAGATCCAGATCAAAGCTCTAGAGCAAATATCACAGCCGGAATGGCTATTTTTATGGCAAGACTATCAACGCTTTTATCAGGCGCAAATTTCGGATGAGGTGAGTGAAAATACCTGGGATAAATTAACCAATTATGAATTAGATTCAATGTACGGTTTTGCTGCAATGATGGATGGAAAGGTTGTGGGAATTGTACATGTCATTGAGCATAACAGTAGCTGGACAGTAAGACCATATGCCTATTTGCAGGAT
The DNA here is from genome assembly GCF_048148385.1 of Acinetobacter sp. 197. Taxonomy (NCBI): domain Bacteria; kingdom Pseudomonadati; phylum Pseudomonadota; class Gammaproteobacteria; order Moraxellales; family Moraxellaceae; genus Acinetobacter; species Acinetobacter sp. 197. The sequence continues at coordinate 293,556 of NZ_JAYWZK010000002.1, read as the reverse complement.
TTATTTGTCCATCCAGATTATCGTGGCCGGGGCGTGGCGCGCAAGTTGCTTGAGCATATCTATCAGGTAGCGCAGCAGCGTAATTGCGACCGGGTGTACTGGCTAACTCAGGAATCAAACCATCAGGCACAAGCGTTATATAACAAAGTCGCCAAGAAAACCGGATTCATCCAATACCGTATGGATTGACCATCAAAAGTTAAAAAAATAACTTACAAATTTATCGTTTCATAGCTGCAACAAAACGTTTTATCTTTAGGGCTGCAAACGTTGCCAGTTTCTATACACTTGATGACATCCAAAACGAGAGATAAAAACATGAATTTCAAAACATTAGCATTAGGCTTGGCGGTTGCGTCCGTGGCAACTGTTTCTATGGCTAAACCAGTGGCTTATACCATTGATCCAACCCATACAGCCACCGTATTTAGCTGGGATCATTTTGGTTTTTCTACACCATCAGGTAACTTCTCAAATATTCAGGGTACCATTAATGTTGATGAGCAAAAACCTGCGAACTCTTCTGTGAATGTGACAATTCCACTGTCGAGTATCAATACCAACGTGAAAGCTTTGGATGAGCATTTAGTGGCGGCAGACTGGTTTGATGCAGCGAAATACCCAAACATCACTTTTAAAAGTACCAAAGTTGAAACTCAGGACAAAAAGAAATTTAAAATTACTGGTGATTTGACCATTAAAGGCGTTACTAAGCCGGTTGTATTGGATGCCGTCTTGAACAAGAAAGGCCCACATCCAATGACCAAAGCAGAAACAGTCGGTTTTAATGCCACTACATCATTCAACCGTTCTGCATTTGGTATCGCAAACTATGTACCTAATGTAGGTGATAAAATTACCGTACAGATTACCACTGAAGCAAGTGTGCCAACAGCCAAAGCGAAATAAGCACGACTTGATTAAAAAAGCACCTATATTCAGGTGCTTTTTTAATTGAATCAACAAGTTTAATTCCGGTTAAAAATAAGTAAACAGCCAAAACTGATAAAAATTCCACCGGTGATCCCATCAATCCATTTGGCAAATTTTTGATAATAGGTATTCATCTTGCGCATTGAAAAAATAACAGCAACAACTGCAAACCAGAGCAGGCTTTCTACAAATACCAAGAGTAACAAGGAAGATTGCTCTGATAAGCTTGCATTGGGACTGATGGCCAAAGAAAAGACACTGCTAAAGTAAATCAGGGCTTTAGGGTTGGCCATATTTGTCAAAAAGCCCTGAAGCAATAATTTAAAATATGATGCGTGTGCTACTGGGACAGACTCATGTTTTGGTTCAATTAAGGATAGTGGTTTTTTTAAACTCGACTTTAACATCAGGTAGCCTAAATAAAGTAGATATATGCCACCCAAGATCATTAACACCTGCTGCAACCAGGCCACTTTCTGAAACAGGAAATGTAAACCACTGAGCGCACAGATTGACCAGAGCAGAATACTCAACGAAATCCCGAGAGCTGCAAAGAGCGCATGTTTTCTGGACTGCCGTATCGCACTTTGTGTCACAAAGAAAAAGTCTGGTCCCGGGCTGATCAGGGCGAAAAAATGAATAACAGCGATACCGAATAATGCGCTCATAAAATTTTTAATATCAAGAATTGGAGTCAAGTTTAAAATGCGCTGAATCAAGATGCCATATTTAATTGAGCCAGATATTGTTCCAAGACAGTTTTTGAAGTCATTTCCAGCAAAGGTGCAAATTGAAGATTGGCTGCGCGAAGTGTAGGTATAGCAATATTAGCCTGTCGTAATTCACCAGTATGGCCAATCAGCCATTTTTCCAGACTGTCACTGGCTATTTCGGGATGAAATTGCAGGGCCAGAATATGATTACCCACACGGAAAGCCTGATGCGGATAAAGTTTAGAGCTGGCCAGTAATTCAGCCTGTGCAGGTAAATCAAAAGTATCACCGTGCCAATGCAGGACTTGAATATCTTCCAGAGCTTGCAGCGGATTATTTTCAACAGAAGCAAGGTTGAGTTTAGACCAGCCGATTTCTTTGGTATGCCCGGAATAGACTTTGCCACCCAACGCAGCAGCAATTAATTGAGCCCCTAAACAGATACCTAAAGTCGGTAGATTTCTCTCTAAACGAACTTTAAGTAAGTTTATTTCCTCTTGTAGGAACGGGTAGTCTTGAGTTTCATAGACTCCAATAGGGCCTCCAAGAATGACTACTAAGCCAGGATGCTCAAAAGCTTTGTTAAGAACATCAATGCCGGCTTCAAAATAGCGGACGCGTAAGCCGAGCTGATAAAAAACATCTTCCCAAGCGCCTAAGTCTTCAAAAGCCAGATGTTGAATGGCATATACAGTATCGGGGAGGTGGGCTAAGTTCAGCATAGTTTTTTGATATCAAGAGAATGATTTAATTTAACGTGAATCAAAAGCAAAATAAAAGGCTTTATCTACCGATCCTGTGCAAAATAGAAAATAATGGGTATCGGTGCACTATCAGCAAGTAAGTAAAAATTTTCGTGTGATCGCTACATCAAGCATTTCATTTTTTCTTTTGTATAAGAAAGGGAGTAGAGTAAGGCTGCCGTACTGAATAAAAACAATAAGGTCATCAGGAACAAGGATATGCAAAATATACGTTTATATGTCGATAAAAATAGAATCAGCCCTTATGCTATGTCGGTCTATGTTGCCTTAAAAGAAAAGGGTTTAGATTTTCAGGAAATCGTGATTGATTTAGATCAGCAGCAACAGAAATCTGCGGCTTATCAAGCCATTTGTCCAAGTGCTAAAGTTCCGTGTTTAAAGCTAGATCATTTTAGTCTGTTTGAATCATGGGCAATCACTGAATACTTGGAGGATGTCTTTTCAGCACCTAATTATCCAGCTTTATATCCTAAGGAAATTCAAGCCAGAGCCAAATGTCGCGCCCTACAAGCCTTGGTCAAAACCGATTTTATGCAAATCCGTCAGCAGATGCCTTCTGATTCGGTATTTCATCCAGCAAAAATATCTACACCTCTTACAGCTCCGATAACTGAAGAAATTCAGCGCTTGGTGAATGTGGCAGAACATATGCTGAAGGACATATGGTTGACTGAACACTGGTCAATTGCAGACTTCGATTTGGCCTTTATGTTGCATCGTTTGTTGAGCCATCAGGTGAATCTTCCTGTGAAAATAATAGGATATGTCGAGCGTAATTTTAAGCGTGCTTCGGTACAGGCGTGGCTGGCAGAACATGAAAAAGCCAAAACTTTAATTTAATGCCGACTGATAAAACAGTTCATAAAAAACCTACTTAAATAGATAAAATTCAAGCGTAATATGAATCAGAACAAGACTTGAATGATGCTGAGGATGCATGTCCTCGTTGAATAAGAAGGAAGGAGTAGCCGGTGGGGAATTCACATCATCATGAGCATAGTCATGTCAACGTGACTGCAGACAATGCCAGAAAATTATCGATAGCGCTGGGATTAACCACGACTTTTTTAATTGTGGAAGTAATTGCCGGTTTTCTGACCCAAAGTCTGGCTTTGCTCTCTGATGCTGCACATATGTTTACCGATGCTGCCGCACTGGCTATTGCACTGGTGGCTATCAAGATCGGACAAAAACCGGCAGACAATAAACGGACTTTTGGTTATCAACGTTTTGAAATTCTGGCTGCCCTGTTTAACGCCTTGATGTTGTTTGTGGTTGCGATTTATATCTTGTTTGAAGCTTATCAGCGTTTGAGTCATCCACCAGAAATCCAGAGCCTTGGCATGATGATTGTTGCTGTTTTGGGGCTGATCATTAACCTGATTTCCATGAAAATTCTGGTGTCCAGCAGTCAGGAAAGTCTCAATGTCAAAGGTGCATATCTGGAAGTGCTGAGTGATGCACTGGGATCTGTAGGCGTGATTATTGGAGCGTTAGTGATTTATTTCACCGGCTGGATGTGGATTGATACACTCATTGCAGTATTAATCGGATTTTGGGTATTGCCAAGAACCTGGGTTTTGCTGAAACAGAGCATCAATATTCTGCTTGAAGGTGTGCCGGAGGAAATTGATATTGAAAAATTACGTCACGATCTTTTGGCGCTTGACGGGGTCGAGGATATTCATCAGCTCAAGGTCTGGGCGATTACTTCCAAAAAAGTCATGCTGACTGTGCATCTGGTTGCACCGAATGTGGATTATCAGAAACTGCGTCATCAGGCCTTTGAGATGCTCCACCATGAGCATCATATTACCGAGATGACCTTGCAGATTGAAGCGGAAGATTGTCCGCCGGAACATCGGGGACAATCCTCACATCAGCACTCACATGCCGAAAGCCATCAGCATTGAAATTGAATAGTCTTAACAGCAGAAATATTTTTTATTTTTTTAAAAGTGAGCGAATCACATCCAGATAACTTGGCGGAGCATCGACATACTCACGCTCCCTTAACATCTGGTGCATTCTCGCCAGCTTTTGATGCGGAACAGAGGCCATTAAATGATGTTCAATATGATAGTTCACATGAATCGGGGCAACCAAAGCACGTGCCAACCAGCCTGCACGAGTAGTTCGGGTATTGCTAAGGGCAGAATGACTGGTTTCTAATCCGGCATGTTCAGCCATGGCGCGGATGCGGATGAACAAAGGAAATGGAGTGATATAGGCGAGAGGCCATAATAAATACAGTTTAGGATGGCCACTGACCCACAGTGCAGAAAAAATTGCTGCATTTGAGATGAGCATACCGGAACTATTCTTAAACAGATTCTTTGCTAACTCTAAATTGCTGCGATCACCACGCGGAATTGGCTTGGGGTCATTGGAAACACTCCATTCCAGTAATTCAAGATCCATTAATACTCGACCTGTAAGGAACTTAAGTCCAGATTGCCCATTCAGGTCACGAAAGAATTTCCTGAATAGTGAGCTTTGAGTAATGGGGAAATTTTTTACCAACCCCAAGTCAGGATCATCTGGCTGCGAGGTTTTAGCATGATGTTTCAGATGATAAGGACGATACTTGCTGACATCATTCCAGATCGGGCGTGCACAGAGCCAGTCGGTCAAATGAGTGTTCAACCATTTGGTTTTGAACAGGCTATGATGTGAGGCATCATGCATCAAAATAGCCATCGCAAGCTGGCGTCCCGCAAGAATGGCCAATGCCAGCGCGCACATCAGGACTTTCCCCCACGTAGGTAAATATTCCCAGCTATAGGCGACCGTGCCAAAGGTCATGACAATTACGGTCCATGTCGAACCTACTGCCCAGACACCGTGCAAGTCTGAGGTCGTGGTGAGTTCTTTAATTTCATCACGACTAAAAAGTTCTGTGACACTGACCTTGCTGTTCATTCTTCTGCCTATATTTAGTTCTTATTACTATATTCAATATATTTGGATGAAATATTACAGTCAATTTATTTTTGTGTATAAAAAAGAAATAATTTAGAGCCCTTGGTCTTTAAAATAGTGTTGCCATAAAAGTTGTCCCTGTTTTTCTATTTTGCGGACTGCGAGCTCAAATTGTTGTCGAGCCTCGGTATCTATCCATTCTGCAGGAAGCAAAGGGTCAGCACGTAAACTAAATAGGGCAGACTTACCTAGATAAAAGGCACTTTTTGCAGCCTCTGCTAAAGTCAGATTTTGGTAATTCTCAAACCAGGCGTTGATATCATGCTGTACTACATGATAGGTCTGATGTAGCGCTTCGATATCCCATAAATCACGAACTTCAGTTTCACTTTCCAGCTGACTGACTTGGAAAAAACGTGCATCAGCATCTAATCCAAACCGGATTACAGCTGTTTTTAATGTGCTTAGACTCAGTGTTAAATTATCTGGACGAATAAAAACATTTTGTTCCAATTCCTGAAAACCATAATAATGCAGCGCTTTTTCCCTTCTAGATAATGACGTACGATCTACGCGCCCTAAAGTACCCGTATAGACCAGTACATATTTTCCATTCCATGTGGTCACAGTTTGTATATAGGGTTGTTTGTTTAAACTGATAAAAGAAGTATCGAACTTTTTTTCTAGCAACTGATACACACCGCGCTCTACAGATTGAATGACATTTTCCTGATTTAATCGGGCCACAGCGACGCGTATGCCATTCTCAGATATGCCTAATAATTCAGCAGCCGTTAATATCCGCCTAATAGAGAGGGCTGAGTCTTTCGAAGCGTAGAGAAGGTCTAAAACAAGATGACGTGCATTCAGTTTATAAGTCATGAAACGATATCGTAATTAAAAGAATTGAAAGTTTTGAAGTTTATTTACAATAGCACTTTGTTGTGAATTACCCAAAAAATGTCGGGGTGAAAGTAGCTAAGACGTGATTTTTAGAGATACTTTTTATCAATCAAAATTTTTAGAATTTAATAAAAAAACCCTTATCTTTCGATAAGGGTTTTTCGTATTCTGGAGCGGGAAAGGAGACTCGAACTCCCGACCCCAACCTTGGCAAGGTTATGCTCTACCAACTGAGCTATTCCCGCAATGAGGTGAATTATAGAGAATTCCACAGCAGTGTCAACTCTCTATAAATCTGTTTGATTAATTAATCAGCACGTCGCCAGACAGTACCTTGACGGGTATCCTCAAGAACAACACCTTGATCAAGTAAAGATTGACGAATCTCATCCGCACGGGCGAATTCTTTGGCTTTCTTGGCATCCTGACGCTGTTGAATCAAATCTTCAATTTGTTCAGGTGATAGTCCCAATGCTTCCTGACCAATGTCAGATTTGAGGAACTCATCTACATCTTGCTGTACCAGACCGAGAATATTGGTCAGGTGACGTAAAGTTGCATAATAAATCGCTGCTTGTTCCGCATTTTCTTCTTTTACAGCACGATTCAGTTCTTTATTGATTTCGAACAATACCGCAATCGCTTCAGGCGTATTGAAATCATCACGCATAGCGGCATTAAAACATTCAACAAAAGCCTCATCCAGAGTTTCAACCAGATGATCACCATAAACCGCTTGATAGGTTTTAAACGAGTGATAGAAACGAGATAAGGTATTTTTTGCTTCTTTTAAGGCAACATCCGAGTAATTCACCGGGCTACGATAATGGGAAGAAACAATGAAATAACGTACCACTTCCGGATGGAATTTTTCAATCACGTCGCGAATGGTGAAGAAATTGCCTAAAGACTTCGACATTTTCTCGCCATCGACATTAATAAATCCGGCATGCATCCAGTAATTGACATACTGTTCGCCAGTAGAAGCTTCAGATTGTGCAATTTCATTTTCATGGTGCGGGAAGGTCAGATCAGCACCGCCGCCATGAATATCGAAATGATTACCCAGGCAGCAGGTCGACATTGCTGAACATTCGATGTGCCAGCCCGGACGGCCATTACCCCAAGGGGAAGCCCATGACGGTTCATTTTCCTTGGCATGTTTCCACAGTACAAAGTCAAATGGATGTTTCTTTTCGACTTCAACATCGACACGTTCAGACGCACCCGCTTGCATATCTTCCAGTTTACGGCCAGAAAGACGACCATATTTGGCAAACTTCTCGACCTCAAAGTAGACATCACCATTATTGGATGGATAAGCCGTACCATTGTCGACCAGGTTGCTGATCATATCCTGCATCTGATTGATGTAATCTGTTGCTTTAGGTGCTACATCAGGTGCAAGGCAACCCAGTTTGGCAAAATCTTCATTCATCGCATCAATAAAGCGACTGGTCAAATCCGAGATACTTTCACCATTTTCATTGGCACGTTTAATAATCTTGTCATCAATGTCGGTGATGTTGCGCACATATTTGACCTTCCAGCCTTGGCTGCGCAAGAAACGGATAATGTAGTCAAATGCAACCACTGTACGTGCGTGTCCTATATGACAATAATCATAGACCGTCATTCCACAGACATACAGGTCAATCTGACCTTCAACACGAGGTACGAATTCTACTTTTTTGCGTTGCTCTGAGTTATATAGAACAAATGGTTGCATAGCTGTTCAAAGGACTTCAAATAAAAGGATGATTCATCTTAACCTAAGCATAATTATTCATAAAGATAAAAGCGTAAAAAGCCTCAGTTATTTAGCCTAGTTAGGTAGTAACAATGATTGAGAAAGAAAAGATTTCTGGACTGAAATGACAATAATGAATTGGTCTTTTCAGGGGCAGTGTTTGCGAGGGGAATTAAGGAGTATTGGAATGAGGATGTTCTTTTATGAATATAATTCATTAAGACAAGCGTGAGGATATTCTGATAAAAAATAAAAACAAGCACAGTCTACAGTTTCAAAAATGGAGCAAATGTAGAGGTGGAGATACCTGGCTTCGCAAGTCAAATACAATCGAAATATATTAAAAATACGTCGAATCTTATACATTTAGAAATCTTGCAATTGCATAGCTATGCTAAAATTGCGAAAATTATGCCCATCAAACCAGAGTTTTTCTCTGTCCTTAGCGTAGGTAAACAGGCTTTGAATCCACAAAAAACAGCGAATCAGCTAGATTTCCAAAAAGTCGCACTTGAAACACTGCGCATCGAAGAAAATGCGTTACAGATTTTAGCAACACAGATTGATGACCGTTTTAGCCGCGCATGTGAGATTATTCTGCAGTGTACCGGCCGTCTGGTGATTACCGGAATGGGCAAGTCGGGTCATATTGGCCGTAAAATGGCGGCGACCTTTGCTTCGACCGGAACGCCATCGTTCTTTATGCATCCTGGTGAAGCAGGTCATGGTGACTTAGGGATGCTGGTGTCAGGTGACGTGCTGATTGCAATTTCAAACTCGGGCAAGAGTGATGAGATCATGATGCTGATGCCCCTGATCAAGCATCTGCAAATTCCCCTGATTACCATCAGTGGTGATGACCAAGGTCCCATGCCACAAAATGCTGATGTAGCTTTGACGCTCGGTAATATCCAGGAAGCGTGTCCACTCGGTCTGGCGCCAACTTCAAGTACTACCGCCACACTGGCTTTGGGTGATGCTCTGGCAGTAGCTTTGCTGGATGCTCGCGGCTTTACTTCAGATGATTTTGCACGTTCACATCCTGCGGGTGCGTTGGGTAAGCGCCTGTTGTTGCATGTAAAACATCTGATGCGTACTGGAGCCGATTTGCCGAAAGTCTCGCCAGATACGCCGATGAACCAGGTTTTATACGAGATTTCAAATAAACGTCTAGGTTTGACCACAATTGTCGATCAAAATGACCTCCTGCTCGGTATTTTTACAGACGGGGACTTACGCCGCTTAATCGATAAACAGCAAGGCTTTGATGTCAATCTGGCAGTGCAAGACGTAATGATCAAGAATCCGTTGACTATTTCTCAGGAAGAACGTGCAGTGATCGCGCTGGAGCGTATGAATGAGCATAAAATTAATCAATTTGTAGTTGTTGATGATGCCAATAAAGTCATTGGCGTGATCAGTATGCATGACCTGATTCAGGCTGGGGTAAATTAATAGATGGCATCTTATGTATTGTTAGAGCAGGCACGTCATATCGCAGCAATGGTGCTTGATGTCGATGGTATTTTAAGTGACGGTTTTGTTACCTTGACTAATTCGGGTGACGAGATTAAATCCTTTGATATTCGTGATGGTCTGGGCATGAAACTGGTTCAGCAGGCGGGAATCAAGGTGATTATTATCACCGGTCGTCAAAGTCATATTGTTGAAAAGCGTATGTCAGATCTGGGTGTTGATCTGGTCTATCAGGGCCGTGAAGATAAAGGCACAGCTCTTCGTGAAGCATGTGCACAGCTTAACATTGATCCTGAAGATTGCCTGTACATGGGTGATGATTGGCCTGATCTGTCTGCTTTTGCCATTGCGGGCATGAAAGTGACAGTGCCTAATGGTCATGTCGAAGTTCGCCGTCGGGCCGATCTGGTCACTCAAGCCTACGGTGGTCGCGGTGCGGTTCGTGAAATCTGCGACATGCTGTTAATGTCCAAAGGCATGTACCAAGAGTTACTTGAAAAATATATTCGTGCACCTTATTAATAAGTCCTATCTTTTGGATTAAGTACACCGCTTATGGATACTAAAGTTTTATACATTACGGCTGTGATTATTGCCGCAATAAGTGGTGGTTATTACTATTACAGCGGCAAAGGTAACAAGCTGCAGGCAGACTCTGCACGCAGCATGACCTATTCCGCTCAAAATATTAACTTAACCCAGACAGATGAATCAGGCCAGGTGTCGGTTCGTGCCCAAGTGGATCGACTTGAGCAGAATCTGCAGCTAGAAACCTCAAAGCTGGAAAATCTGCGAGCATCGACTTATGACAATGGTAAAATCGATGCCACTTTCTTTGCCAAAATGGCGCATGGTTATGATGACAATACAAAAGTTGTACTCTCTCAAGAAGTGCTCGCCACCAAAATCATGCAAAATGGGAAAATGCAGTTCCGTACTGAAGAACTGACCGCTTTTCCGAAAACACGCGAAATTGAAACAGACAAGACAGTGATTGTGGAATCTCCACAGGCTGAATTTGTCAGCCAGGGTCTTAAAGCCAATCTTAATGATGGTCAATACGAATTCTTTAATATTCGAGGAAAGTATGAACCAAACTCCTAAAGCCAAAATGATGCACACTTTCCTAAAGCGTATAACGCTAGCGACTGTGGTTGGACTCGGTTCAATCACTGCTTTTGCGCTGCCATCTGACCGTAATCAGCCAATTACCTTGCTGGCTGACCGCGCGACTTTTAATGAGCGGACGGGTGTGACGACTTATTCTGGTAATGTCATCATTGAACAGGGCACCATGAAGCTGCAAGCCAATTCGATTGTGGCTAATCTGAACAGTAAACGCCAGATCAGCCTCATTACGGCGACAGGCAGTCCGGCACAGTTTCAGCAAAAAGTAGATCCGGACAAAGGTCTGGCGAAAGGTCAGGCACAAAAAATTGTCTATAATGCCGAAACAGGCATTATTACCTTGTCCGGTAATGCTTTCCTGCAACAGGATGGTGCCAGTATTCGCGGTACAACTTTAAAGTACAGCATGAATAAAGGCGATATCGAAGCCACAGGAACTCCAAACAAGACTGGTTCTTCTTCAGGCCGTGTACAAATCGTGATTCCACCGTCTACTTCAAAATCCTTCCCGGGAGCGCGTGATTAATGGAGCAATCGCAGCAGGTTCAGACCTTAACCATTAAGCATCTGGCGAAAAATTATAATAAGCGCTGGGTCGTCAAAGATGTATCGTTCAGTATGCAAAGTGGCCAGATTGTGGGACTGCTGGGCCCAAACGGGGCTGGTAAAACCACCAGTTTTTATATGGTTGTTGGGCTGGTACGGATGGATAAGGGCGAAATTTATCTGGATGATCTGGATCTTTCCGACCTGGCCATGCATGAGCGGGCACGTAAAGGGATTGGCTATTTGCCGCAGGAAGCTTCAATCTTCCGGAAGCTGACGATTTCAGAAAATATTATGGCGATTCTGGAAACCCGTAAAGAGCTGACCAAGGCTCAACGTCAGCAACGTCTGGCAGAGCTACTGGCGGACTTTAAAATTACCCATATTAAAGATTCCTTGGGAATGAGTGTATCCGGTGGTGAGCGACGTCGTGCTGAAATTGCACGTGCCTTGGCCGCTGATCCTAAATTTATGCTACTCGATGAGCCTTTTGCCGGTGTTGACCCAATTTCGGTTGGAGATATTAAAGATATTATTACCAACTTGAAAGATCGGGGTATTGGTGTGCTGATTACCGATCACAATGTCCGTGAAACACTGGCGATTTGTGAACATGCTTATATTGTCAGTGAAGGTGCAGTGATTGCTGAAGGTACACCGGAAGAAATTCTGGCGAATGAGACCGTGAGAAAAGTTTATCTGGGTGATGATTTCACTGTTTAAATGTCTCTTACTTTATAAAAAACCTGCATCAGATTTCAATTGTCAGATGCAGGTTTTTTAATTAGCGGAAAAGAACCATTGCATTCAATGTCCTTGCCGAAGAAGAAAAATGAGTAAAAAACAGGCAATAATGCAGGTTTCCCGGATCTGATGACATTTAAAGTCTTTCAAAACAATAAAGTAAAATCAAGCCTCTCCTTGGAGAGGCTTTTTATTTGTCTGTACAAAGCGGGTATACTGTAACAGTAAGAGTTTAAAGCCTGAAGTTATGCCATTTACCATTGCCAGCCTAGTCAGTTTTGAGGAAGATATCAAAAAAAGCCGCTTTCAGGCCTTTGCTACCCCTGTTGAAAATGAGCAGGAGGTGAAAGATTTTCTGGAGGCTTGTCGTGATCCAAGCACCACACATCAATGCTGGGCCTGGAAAATTGGTCATCAGGTACGCTTTAATGATGATGGTGAACCTTCAGGTACTGCAGGACGTCCGATACTGGCGACTATTGAGGGTAATGAACTGACCAATGTGCTGGTACTGGTCAATCGCTGGTATGGCGGAATCAAGCTGGGAACAGGAGGCTTGGTGCGAGCCTATGGGGGTTGCGCTGGACAATGCTTGCTATTAGCAGAAAAAATTGAACTGATTGAAAAGAAAAAGGTGCAATTTTCCTGTCAATTTAATGAGTGGGCCATATTCCAGTATGAATTGAATCAGCAGCAAATCGATTATCAGGAAGAATATACAGCCGAAGGTGTGCAGGTCAGCGCCTTATTTCAATTACATCAAATTCAACCCTTTGCCCTGAAAGTTCAGGATGTGACGCGTGGCCGGGAACAGTTAAAAATTATTGAAGAAGCGACAGATGACTGACGTAGATCCATTACTGAAATATCGTGAACAGCATAAACATCGTCTGAACTATATGCCTTGGCTGTACTGGTCCTTAAAGCCAAAAAATCGCGGTTGGGCAGAAGCATGGCAAAAGGAATATCAGGCTTATCTGATGGAGATGGAAACCATCGAGATTGGTGAAAACTGTTTTATTTCACCACTGGCACATATCTTTGCCGAGCCGGGGCGCAAAATCATCATCGGTGATAATACCTTTATTGCCGCAGATTGCACCTTGCATGGTCCACTGGACATTGGGAATGAAGTGGCGATTAATCATCACTGTATTCTGGATGGCGGTCGGGTAGGGATTAAACTGCATGATCAGGTACGTATCGCTGCTTATTGTCATCTTTATGCCTTTGATCACGGGATGGATCCCGAGCAGCCAATTTATCAGCAACCGGTGCGCTCACAAGGCATCGAGATCGGCCGGGATGTGTGGCTAGGTGCACACGTGGGTATCAAGGACGGAATTAAAATCGCAGATCAGGCTGTGGTGGGAATGAACAGTATGGTGACCAAGGATGTTGAAGCGCGTGCAATTGTCGCCGGAAATCCGGCTAGATTGATTCGTTATCGTGAATAAGTTTTTTGAAGTCAACGGTTTGAAATAAAAGTTGGAACGAGTAGAAAAATAGGTTTAGCGATCTATATTTATTCACATAAAAGTTAACATATTTCAATTCAAGCCTTACAGATTTTGCTGCACATTTTTGAATGCTTATGCTAAGTTAAAAATAACTAAGAAATTTTTATCATAACTAGAGAGGCTAAACATGAAACGTGTCATTGCCTGCATTGACTCATCCCCATGTATAAACGCGCTGGCAGACGCAGCTGCATGGATTGCCAAACAGACTGGCCGTGAACTGGTCTTGTTACAGGTTCTGGATTATTACCCTGCCAGTTATCATTTAGGGGAAATCAGTGGAGTGATTGGCTTTGAAAGTAACGCCATGTTACTGAAAGAGCTGGCTGAACTTGAACAAAAACAAAGTGAAATCGCGCTGGATTATAGCAATAATCTGCTGCAGCACATTTCTGAACGGATTCTGGCAGAACATGGTATTCACACCACACACATTCAGGAAAAGGGCGATTTTCTGGAACAAAGCTTCCAGATTCTGCAGCCTGATGATATTGCGGTGATAGGCTTGCTCGGCGAACGTTCAGCTGAAAAAAACAAACCAATTGGCACCAATGTCGAAAACTTTATTCGTGGGGCTAACTGTACCGTCATGACAGTCGGAGAACAGTTTAAGCCACCGACACGCTTTATTTTTGCCTATGAATATTCACCCACTTGCATCAAGATGATGAAACGGATTGCAGAAAGCGATTTGCTACGCTTATTGCAATGTCATCTGTTATATGTCGGTGATCATGCTGAAATTCTGAATGAACCTTTGCAATATTTAACTCAGGCTGGCTTAGAGGTGGTACCACAATATCGCTATGGTGATGTTGCAGAAAATATTTTGTCCTATCAGCAGGAACAGGGGATTCAACTGATTGTGCTTGGCGCATTCAGTCACAGTAAAATCCACCAGTTCTTCTTAGGAAGTATTGCAACCACAATTTTCCGTAATTCCAAAGTTCCTTTGCTGGTTGCCAAGTGAGAATTGCAAAAGATTGCCAGGTGCGGAGTCTAATCGTAAATTGTTACAGCTTGAGTTAAAAATGACCAGAGTTATCCTCATATATTGTGGATAACTCTGTGGTTAATTTTTATAAGTATATATTATTTATAAGAAATATCGTATTGGGTGATTTTTGCTCTTCTGCTTTTATTTAACAATCGCGAGTGCGAAACCATCATGTCCTTTGCTACCAACCGTCTGTAAAGCAGTACAGGACAAGATACGTGGATGATTTTGCAGGGCTTTAAACATATCGCGAATGCCTTCAATACTTGGCTTTTTATTGTCCGGATTAATGATCTCGCCAGCACGAATCACATTGTCCAGAAAAATAAGCGTACCTGAATGCGACAGGTTTAAACTGAGTTCCAGATATTCCGGATAACTCTGTTTATCTGCATCAATGAAGATAAAATCAAAAGCTTCAGTGTCTTCAGGCAGGGCTTTAAGCACGTCTGCTGCACGGCCACATTTAAGTTCAACGGTCTGTTTGAGCTGGGCACGGTCAATATTTTCCTGACCCATTGCCGCATGGGTGTCACGTCCTTCAATGGTCAGGATATAACCGTCATCCGGCAAGGCACGCGCCAGCCACATGGTGCTATATGCTGCAAATGTGCCGAGTTCCAGTACACGTTTACACTGGTTCATCTGGATCAGCATCTGCAACAACATGCCTTGATTCGGTGCTACAGCCAGATGATCAGGAAAACCGTGCGCGGCAGTGTTTTCCAGAGTTTGATTCAGAATAGGGTCTTCAGGAATTAAATGTGAATCAATATAGTGATCAATGTCTGTCCACATTTGTTGCATAGTCTTGGCACCTTGATTGTGATGCCTGCATTTTAAACTTTTCGCGGCAGAGCGCAATTTATTGTTCTGTAGGTGATGATTTTTTAAACTACACAAAACTCACGAGGGGTTTTGTGTAGCAGGTGTCATGACTTAGTAATTACACATTGAGGAATTCCGCCCCAAACTCGGCCCCCAGGTACGGTAACCTTGGGTATCGATATGGATCTGACCTGAAGCATACATGCCGAGTCCCATATTCAGACTTTGGCCATGCTGAGCCCAGAACTGACACAATTTGAACTTGGTATTTTCAATATAGGCATAGTCTTCTGCCTGCGGATATTCTGGTCCAATCCGGAAATCAATGGCAGAGTTATATAGATGACGTGAAGAATTGGCACCACCGGCACACTGGTTCAAAGGCAGATCGCGATAGACTGAAGTCACTTCAAAATCAGTCAACACATTGGCTGCAATCAGATATTTAAACACTTTTAAAGTCGGTATCTGATTGGCCCATAATTCCCGACTTGGGATCATGTATTGGGAACGGCCACACTTGGCCCAGTCACGTGCAGTACGCATCAACTCAAAACTTGGAATAATATTACCAACGCCATGACGTTCAAGAAAGACTTCATACTCACGTACGCGCGCCAGATTATCCAGAGATGAAACCCACTGGGTATAAACATAAGGAATAGTTTTAGGGTAGGCTTTACGGTCAAACTGCACACGTTCTTGGGGAATATAAATCCGTTTTCCCGCGGGCTGTGCAGGGTGTTTTGTGGCAGTAGTACAGCCCACAAAAACCAGAGGGATTATACAAAGACTCAATAATCCCTTTGCAAAATTCATCATTTATACAATCAGATATTTATAAATAGCGCTATTTTAGACTAAATGTAAGGAGAAATTTGGAGAATATTGCAATGAAATGTGTGCAAAGCGTATAAAAAAGATCAGCATATGCTGATCTTTTAAATTTAAAATAATTACTTTTCAAGATATTGCAATTTATCTGGTTTGCCATTCCATTCTTCACGGTCGGCTGGTTGCTCACCAATTTGTGTAATGTTTGGCCACTTTTGCGACAGTTCAGCATTTAGTTCAATAAAGACTTCCTGACCTTCAGGTAATTCATCTTCAGAGAAAATTGCATTTGCCGGACATTCAGGTTCGCATAACGCACAGTCGATACATTCGTCCGGGTTAATTACGAGGAAGTTAGGACCTTCATAGAAACAGTCTACAGGGCAAACTTCTACACAGTCTTGATATTTACATTTAATACAATTTTCAGTGACAACGAAGGTCATGGCGACAGCTACCTAAACAATATGGTTCTAATTACGAATACTGTATTTTAGGCAAAAACAGGGGGAACTAACAATTCCTTTTATTGATATTTGTTATATATAGGGCTGTTAAATTTGAAAAAAGGGAGAATACCGATGAATTGTGTCTCTCATCGGTATTCTTAGCACATTCACCCCATGCCAGATGAGGTCTAGGGTCAAGAATTAACTTGGCTGTTTGAGCAGATCTTTGAGTGCATATAACTGCTGCAAAGCTTCACGCGGACTCAAGCTATCCACATCAATATCTTCAAGCAAGTCCAGTGCAGGCGACTCTTTCTCAATTTCGATGATTCGTTCTACAGGCTCAATGATGTCGGGCATCGCAAACAGGTCATGCTGTGGACTCCGAGGTTTGACCTGATGCTGCTTTTCCAGAATCTTCAAGCGGTTTTGTGCTTCTTTAATCACTGCAGCTGGAATACCTGCCAGTTTGGCGACCTGCAAGCCATGACTCTGGCTGGCTGGTCCAGGCTGTACCTTATGCAGCAGAATCAGGTTACCATTCAACTCTTTGGCGGTGACATGGTAGTTATCAATTCCCGGTTCCTTGCCCAGTTCGGTCAGTTCGAAATAATGCGTTGCGAACAGACATAGACATTGAATGCGTTTGGTCAGATCCAGCACACAGGCCCAGGCCAGTGACAAACCATCATAGGTACTGGTTCCACGACCAACCTCATCCATCAGTACCAAAGACTGACTGGTAGCATGATGCAGGATTTGCGAAGTTTCGGTCATTTCCACCATAAAGGTGGATTTGCCTGTCGATAAATCATCGGCAGAACCAATCCGGGTGAAGACACGGTCAACCGGACCTAAAGTTGCAGCTTGCGCTGGAACATAGGCACCACAATAAGCCAGTAGTACGATTAATGCAGTTTGGCGCATAAATGTGGATTTACCCCCCATATTGGGACCGGTAATGATGGCCATCCGATGGGCAAAATCCAGTCGGGTATCGTTTGGGGTAAAGGCTGTTTTACTCAGGGACTCTACCACCGGATGTCGTCCGGCAGTGATACTTACACCAACTTCAGGACTGAATTTTGGACGCGACCAGTTGCGTAAACGTGCCTGATGGGCAAAATTCGCAATCAGATCAATCTGAGCAATGGCGCTGCTCATCATCTGTAGATTGCCAATATCCTGTCGTAACTCATCCAGCAGCATTTCAAACAGCATTTTTTCACGGGCCAAAGCACGTGATTCACTGGATAAGACTTTATCTTCAAAGGCTTTCAGTTCAGGCGTGATATAACGTTCTGCATTTTTCAGGGTTTGCCGGCGGATATAATGCTCGGGTGCTTGTGCAGCCTGCGCGCGGGTTAACTCAATATAATAGCCACTAACGCGGTTATAGCCGATTTTTAGGGTGGGAATGCCGCTCTGTTCACGTTCCTTGATTTCCAGATCAATCAGGAACTGACTGGCATGATCGCGAATCTGTCGCAATTCATCCAGTTCACTGTCAAAACCTTCTGCAATCACATTCCCGTCACGCAGCAGGACGGGTGGATTTTCAACAATAGCTGACATCAGGCGTTGATGTAGACCATGGAAGTCGCCGAGTTCTTCATTGAGCTGTTCTAATAGCCCAGATTGCTGCTGACTGACAATCGGCTGCAGGGCATGGCGTAAAAATGGAATTTGCGCACAGGCTTGACGCAGTTGTACCAGATCACGTGGACGGGCACTGCCAAGTGCAATACGGCTCAGCACACGTTCAATATCGCTAATCTCTTTAAGGACCAAACGTACAGGCACTTCGTGGAAACCTTGAAGTAAGGCTTGAATGGCATCCAGGCGCTCATCCAGCAGTGCGGTATCGCGTAAAGGTTGCATCAGGGTGCGACTAAGCAGGCGTCCACCCATGGCAGTCTGGCAATCATTGATCAGTTGGAATAGCGAAGTACCATGTTCAAATAAAGGTTCAATCAGCTCCAGATTGCGGCGTGTCACTGGATCCAGCGCAATAAAATCTGAACTCTGTTCTAGCTGAATCGTGCGGATATGCGGTAATGCCGTTTTCTGGGTTTCTTTGGCATAATGTATTAAAGCTGCAGCGGCTGCTTTGGCCAAAGGTAAATGATCAATCCCGAAACCTGAAAGCGTGCTGACGGCAAACTGGTCGCATAAGGTTTTTTGCGCATTGTTCAGGTTGAAGTCGACATCGGGACGTTTGGTGACCGAGATATCCAGTTGTTGTTTGAGTTGTTCGGTCAATGTCGGATCAGCGATATTTTCATCCAGCAGAATTTCGCTTGGCATCAAACGCGCCAGTTCAATCATGAGCTGATTAATATCATAATCTTGCTGCTGGACTTTAAATAAGCCAGCGCTGAGATCGAGAAGTGCAATACCAATCTGATTCTGCTGAATACATAAAGCCACCAGATTCGAGCTCTGATGTGCACTGAGCATGGCATCATCAGTCAGAGTGCCAGGCGTAATAATCCGAACTACACCACGCTCAACCGGTCCTTTCCCAGTAACCTCGCCGATCTGCTCGCAGATCACCACGGTTTCGCCTTTTTTGACCAGACGTGCCAGATAGCCCTCGGCTGCATGATAAGGCACACCCGCCATAGGAATCGGCTGACCATTGGCTTTACCGCGATGGGTCAGGGTGATGCCTAAAATCTTGGCTGCCTTGTGTGCATCTTCAAAGAACAGTTCATAAAAATCACCCATACGATAGAACATCAATGAGTGCGGATGCTGCATTTTTACTGACATGTATTGCTGCATCATGGGCGTTAAGGTAGAAAGATCAGCCATAATTTCTGAACTGGTCATTAAAAATAAATCCTTTCAACAAGAGATAAATGCAAATACTGTGCAATAGGCTATGCAGGAAAATTTAAAGCAGATTTTCAGTCAGACCCGTCTCATATGGTGGAGTGCAAGAGACCGAAAATGTGAAATGAATCTGCTGATTCAATTCAGCTTCAAGTTATATTGTAGCAAGTCTATCAAATTTAATTTTTAGAAAGAAAGGAAATTCTAAGGGAATGTTGCAGTTAGCGCCCCCGATCTGTCGCGATGAGTTTTTATATATCCCATCTGTATTTTTTTAAAAAATTAACCACCGGATGCGAACATGCGGTGGTTAAGATAAATCAAGAGGATAATTTATTCTGGATCATAAAGACCGAGGTCTGAGAGATGTAATCTGAGAATCCGGCGCAATTCCAGCACGGCTTCAGGCGTTTCCTGAATCGAGTGGCCGCCCTTAATGACCTTGTTGGATACAGCACCATTTAGATAAGCACTCTCATATGAAACAATATCATCGCTCATGAGCTTGGTATCTTGCGTATCTACGGTATTGCCGATAATAGAATGAAATTTGATATTTTTAGAAGGCTGAATATCCTCAGTTAATGCAGTAAATTTTGAATTTTCACTGAGATCGCTCGGACCATTTTGAATCAGGTCATGCCCCAGTTCTTTAACAAACTCCTTTAACCCGATCTCACCTTGCAGGGTATCGGCAAAGGCACCCAAAAATGCACCCGGTATCCGGATAATTTTACGGGCCAGTTTGGTATGCCAGCGATCGGCATATTCCGTTCCACGATGTGGGGTTGCCAGGAAAATGGCCCGACTAAAGTTCGGAATAGGCTGCATTTGCAGGCGGGCTTTAAATAACGGATTATCCTTAAACTGTGCAATGCGGGTATTTTGTACCAGCTTAAATGCATCTTGGGTAATATCGGCCTGACTGACCATTAAACGGGCAATCACACCTCCCATGCTATGTCCGACCAGTACCGCATCTTTTTTGGCTGGAGCATTGTTCGCGACCTGGGCAAAGCTTTGCTGAACCAGTGCATTAATTTGAAAACGGCTTTCCAGAATCGGCATATTGGTTGAATAAAATACCTGCCAGACCTGGAAATTTTCCCTTAATACCGGATCACCCATAATATCATTGGTCAGACGAATCCAGGCTTCAGGACTGCTGGCCAGGCCATGAATCAATACCAGCACTTTCTTGTTCGGATTATACGGTTCCAGCATGTACAGGTGTGGCATGCTCAGACTGTCTTCGCGATTAATCAGGGTCAGATAGGCTAAACGCCCCAGATTGTTTTCGGCTAGCCATAAACCGTAGGGCGCTGAAAAGTTGGCAGCCAGCGCATATTCTTTTGAAGCAACCTTTATCTTTTCATGTTTATAAGGATCATGTAGTTTCAGGTAAAATTCCGAGGTAGATAAAATCTGTTCAGTCGAATTTGCTGATTTGGGTACCGCAGTGATAGTCGTGGCCAGATATCGCGCTGAATGAATATTGGGATTTATGCCATTAGGGTATTTGTGCTTGAGCGGATCGGCAATATATTTTTTATCCTGCTCAGACTGCTGTTCTTCTGGTAAAACCACTAAAAATTCTGAACCAAAACCATCACGACGGGTAATGGAACGCAAGCCTGAAAAGTTCATGTTATAGGTAGACATGAGCTGTTCAATAGTCTGGTTTTTCAGCTGCGGAAAATTTTCCAGATCAAGGGTGTAGATACTGTCGCCGACTTGAATTCTTTGGCCGGAACGTTTGGTTTCATAACGTTCAGCATAGCGCTGAATCAGATGGGCAATTGCCAGGTTATAAAAATCACGGATCTGGACCTGGCGGTTATCAAAAATACGGTCTTGTGGTGCGCGCTCAGTTTTGAACAGATAGGCATAGCTATAACGAATGCTTTTATCCAGCATGGTTAGCTGCTGATCCAGACATTTCTGGATATTCTGTTTTTGCAGCTGCTGTTTTTCCTGTGACCGGGTTTTGCTCAGAACACTGGTATTACACTCGGCTGACTTGGCATTTTGCAAGGCATTCGCCAGATATAGTTCACTTGCTGTAGAAAGTAATTGTTCATCTAAAATCTGAGGAATATCTTTAAGGTCATTCACACATTCTTCAGGCTGTTCAACACAGATCTGTGCTTCACGTCCAGTCATGGACAATACATTCAGGCTGGCTTCGCTGAGCTTGTCACGGGTCAATATACTGTCACGTTCATTGTTGAGTGTGACATTAACGGCCTGTTCCTTAACACTGACCACCTGACAGCCGCTGAGTACGCTGGTGATGAGTAAAGTGCAAAGTATTAATCTTTTATTAATTTTCTGAGGCATAAAAACTTTTCACTAAATCAGGCTGTAAAGCGGAGTAATGTTTTGTATTTTACTAATTTTTTCTCATAAAAATAGACCGCCGTAGCAGTCTATTTGTAATCAGAAAACAGAAGTGTTGATTAAGGTGTAGCAGGGGCTGGTGTTGAACCAGGATTTGCCGGCGCTGCTGCGGAGGTCTGCATGACTTGCCATACATTCCAGCGACCATTATTTTCAATTTCCTGAATCAAACGGTCGGCTACTTCAGCTTCTTGTGGATATTTGGTCTTATAGTTGCTTAAGGTCTGAATGGCATTTTTCTTATGCTCTAAGGCAATATAGTTATTGGTTGCAGAAAGATAGGCTTCCTGAACGCCTGCTTTCATGGCTTTATCCAGATATGGAATCGCTTCACGTTGACCGCCACCTTCAGACAGGCCAAATCCGAACCAGAAGTTGACTTCAGGATCATCTGGATTCACTCGCAGAATGCGTTGTGCGTAGGTCAGGGACTTGGTTGTATAAATTGAACCCAGATCCAGATTGCGTCCCATCACGCTGGCTTTAAAAGCACGTAACAAAATATCAAAAGAAGCATTTGGACGGGCGGCTAGAGTATCCAGCTGCTGGCTGACGTCACGCAGTTTGGCTTCAAAACCACGGCGTTCCTGACGATCACTGAAACGTGGTGGATAATGGCGTGCCTTGCCTTCGACCATTTGCAGGAAATCATCGATTTCAGTGATATCGATTTCATTGTCATTTGCCAGCGCAGCATAACGCATAGTCCGGGTATTGCTGTCCACCGTCGGAATAATCAGTTTATTGACATCTAGCGTCAACTGCTTGGATGGATCATTCGGGTCTGTCACCACCATCTTGGTTACAGGTTGGGCTGCAGCTTTTTGCAAATGCACTTCAAAGAGAGGCGGTTCATTATAATTAAAAGGATTTAATGCATAAAATGGAGGAGTAATAGCCGGTTCAACAAAAACAAATTCTTCCGATTGTTTTGATGCAGACTGTTTTTGGGGCATAGTTGAACACGCCGCAATGCTGAGTGTTAAGCAAGCAAGTGCCAAGGGCTTAAAGGTCATAATATTCGTCCATTCTGTTATTTTTTAAAAACAGCCAAGTACATAAATAGCATGACTGTCAGTCTATGAAAACTATAACGGTCATGCAAGTAAACCTGTGTTACAGAACTAAAGCTAGATTCAGGCTTTGGATTGGCTGGTCTGCGCTTCACATTCACGACGCGCTTCTTCCAGAATCTCCAACTCTTTTTTGCTCAAAGGCTGGTTATCTTGCTGCTGCTTGTTAAAGGTCGGATCTAACAAAGAAAGGCGATTGCACAAGTTGTTCATGCGCTTTTCATTTTGTTGAATACGATCCAGCAAAATTCGCATACCTTCCAGAATTGGGTCAGACTGGTCTTCAGTGGCTGCATAAGGCTGGAAACCAATACTTTCTGCATAGTCGCGGCGACGTGCTTCAGCATCATCTTTGGGTTTATCTTTGATAATCAAACGTGCCGGGTTACCTACCGCGGTAGCATTTTCAGGTACGGCTTTGGTAACTACTGCATTAGAACCAACCTTGGCATTTTTACCCACAGTAAATGGTCCGAGAATCTTGGCACCGGCACCGACCACCACGCCATCTTCTAAAGTCGGATGACGTTTGCCTTTATTCCAGGTGGTTCCACCCAAAGTCACGCCATGATACAGGGTGACATCGTTGCCAATCTCTGCAGTTTCTCCAATCACGACACCCATGCCGTGATCAATAAAGAAACGACGGCCAATTTTTGCACCCGGGTGGATTTCAATACCCGTAGCAAAACGGCTGAACGAAGACAACGCACGTGCAGTTCCTTTATAGTCTTTATTCCATAGCTCATGTGCCATGCGATGCATGATCAGTGCATGTATGCCTGGGTAAGTCGTTAAGACTTCTAAAGTATTGCGTGCTGCAGGATCGCGCGCAAAGACAGCTTGTATATCTTCTTTGAGCTGTTTCAGCATTAGATTTGATCCTCGTCCTGTGATGATGTTTTTGAAGATTTTTTCCAGGTGCCGTTATTCAAGGCCTGAACACGGCTGAAAATACCACGAAGTAAATGATATTCCATACGATCTAATTGTATACGTCCAAAGAGACGACGCAAGCGTAAAGGCAATAATCTTGGATTTTTTGGGTCCATAAATTCAATTTCTGCCAGCATTTTTTCCAGATGTGGATAAAACTGCTCCATCTCTTTATGGGTTACCAGCGGCTCATCCCATTCCATTTCAATGCCATCAATGACCTGCATGGTAGCTTTGGGATCACGCGGATGTTCCACCTGATCCAGTGCAGCCATGCGCAGTTCATAGCAGATCACCTGTATTGCCTGCGCGACATTCAATACGCCGTAGTCGGTATTCACCGGAATAGTGAGGTGATAATTGGCCATCGCCAGCTCTTCATTGGTCAAACCACGGTCTTCACGGCCAAACAGAATTGCTATTTCCTGTTGCTCTTGAACCACAGCTGAAAGTGCTTTTTCAGCAGCAGGACGAACATCCAGAAGTGGCCAAGGAATTGTACGGCTACGTGCGCTGGTACCGAAAACGATCTGGCAATCCTTGATCGCTTCTTCGAGTGTGTCGACGATTTCAATCTGTTCAATCAGATCAGTCGCACCTGCAGCCAGCGCATCAATATCCGGATGTGGATAGGTTTTTGGAGCGACCAGTACCAGTTTGCATAGGCCCATGGTTTTCATGGCACGTAAGGCACTGCCGATATTGGCAGGCAGGGTAGTATTAACCATGACAATACGCACATGGGAGAGATGTGCTGAAACAGCAGCATTGTCAATTTGACTCATGAGGATTCCAATTTTAAGGTTTTTTAAAGATCAGGATTTATGAATATTGGGGGTGAGACTCAGCTTCATATTGTGCCAGAGCATCGTCCATACTCATGCCAGTTGGTGGCGCAGGAACATTTATCGGCTTGGCCTGTTCATAAGACACGGCTTTGGCAGCTTTGGACTTGACCTGATATTCAATGTGCAATGCTTCTTTACCAAAATAGTCACGCAATTTGGCTAAGAGTTCATCCAGTGGCGCGACCTTCCAGCTTAACCCCAGATGCAGTTCAGTGCTTGCATAGTCATAATCCAGATATAAAATCACGGGAATATGAGTGCTCATATCCACATTGGTATAAGGCATCAGAATGTGTTGCAGGTCGCGGCTAAGCGTTTTGCTGTAATGTGCCACCTGCAGGGTAATCTTGATACTATTGGCACGTTTCTGGCGGATTTCGTTCAGGCTAAAGGCTTTGGTCAGACGTCCCATCGGACGGTCAAAGCCTTCACGCTCATAGATTTCACCTTCGATTACCACGACTTTATCGAGCTGGATGACTTCTTTAAAGCGGTTAAAGCGTTCGTGATTGGCTGAAATCTCAATCCGTGCCGTACCATCATCCAGGGTCATCATCATGCGGTTCGGGAAGTTGGCAATATCCACGACTAGTCCTGCAAACACGGTGGTGACACCACGACGGGTAGGTGTCAGTTCATTGATCTGACACGGTACAAAAGCTTTCAGCTCATTACGATAGACATCAATCGGATGTCCAGTCAGATACAGACCAAGTGTATCTTTTTCACCTTTGAGGCGAACTTCATCTGCCCACGGCTTAACCGGTTTGGCAGGTTTACGCTGAACTTCCTCAACTTCACCAAACAGGTCCATGATACCGGTTTCACGGTTCTGGCGAGCCTGATCTGCAGCCTGCACTGCTTCAGGGAGCTGTGCCATCAGGTCGGCACGCTCGATGCCCAAACAGTCTAACGCACCGGCGCGAATCAAGGCTTCTAAAGTCCGTTTATTGATTTTTTTCAGGTCAATACGGTGACAGAAGTCAAACAGGTCTTTATATGGACCATCTTTTTGACGTGATTCAATCACTGACTGCATGGCCGCTTCACCGACGCCTTTAATCGCTCCTAGACCATAGACAATGGTTTTCT
Source organism: Acinetobacter sp. 197 (assembly GCF_048148385.1). Taxonomy (NCBI): domain Bacteria; kingdom Pseudomonadati; phylum Pseudomonadota; class Gammaproteobacteria; order Moraxellales; family Moraxellaceae; genus Acinetobacter; species Acinetobacter sp. 197. Next base: position 267,862 of record NZ_JAYWZK010000002.1, on the reverse strand, counting down.
CATCGGGAGCATGGAACTGATAGATCGACATATTGACGGATGGTGGTAATACTTCCAGATTATTCTTGCGGCAGTCATCAATCAGGAACACGACGTTATCGGTATTCTGCATTTCCGAAGACATCACCGCTGCCAGGAACTCAGCGGGATAATGCGCTTTCAGCCATGCCGTCTGGTAAGCAACAAGTGCATAAGCTGCCGCATGCGATTTGTTAAAACCATAGCCGGCGAATTTTTCCATATAGTCGAAGATATGGTTAGCAGTAGCTTCATCAATATCTTTTTTCGCAGCACCTTCAATGAAGATCTTACGCTGCTTGACCATTTCCTCAGGCTTTTTCTTACCCATGGCACGACGCAGCAAGTCCGCGCCACCGAGGGTATAGCCGGCACAAAACTGTGCAGCCTGCATGACCTGTTCCTGATAGACCATAATCCCGTAAGTCGGCTCTAATACGCCTTCTAGCAGGGGATGCAGATATTCAAAATCACCGCCGTGCATACGGTGAATAAAGTCAGGAATCAGATCCATTGGACCCGGACGGTATAATGATACGAAAGCAATAATCTCTTCAAATTTACTTGGGCGTGCTTCTTTCAGCATCTTTTTCATGCCCACGGATTCAAACTGGAAGACCGCCGTAGTATTGGCTTCAGCAAAGACCAGATAAGCATCTTTGTCATCTAACGGGATATAAGCAATATCCAGCGGTTTATCGCTCTGGATGCGTTTATTGATATTTTTAACCGCGTCTTCAATTACGGTCAGATTACGCAGACCCAGGAAGTCGAACTTCACCAAACCGGCAGCTTCGACATCGTCCTTATCGAACTGGGCAACACGTGCAGTACCATCGGCATCACACATTACGGCTGAGTAGTCAGTCAGTTTGGTCGGTGCAATTACCACACCGCCGGCATGTTTACCGGTATTCCGGGTAATACCTTCAAGCTTCAGCGCCATTTCCCAGATTTCAGAAGCATCTTCATAATCCGGGTTGGATGGATTGGTGACCACATCTTTCAGTTGCGGTTCTGCTTCTAAGGATTCTTCCAGGCTTAAGCCTAAAGGCTTGGTCGGAATCATTTTGGAAATACGATCGGCCAGGCCGTAGGATTTACCCAGGACACGTGCAACGTCTCGAATCGCACCTTTCGCTGCCATGGTACCGAAGGTGGCAATCTGAGACACCGCATCGCGGCCATAAGTCCGTGCTACATAGTCAATCACGCGGTCACGACCGGCGATACAGAAATCGACGTCGAAGTCGGGCATCGAAACACGTTCCGGGTTTAAGAAACGTTCGAATAGCAAGTCATAACGGAGTGGATCAAGGTCAGTAATTTTTAAACTATAAGCTACAAGAGAACCGGCACCTGAACCACGGCCCGGACCCACTGGTACACCATTACCTTTGGACCATTGAATGAAGTCCATTACGATCAGGAAGTAACCCGGGAATCCCATGTCCAGAATAATCTTGATTTCAAAGGCCAGACGTTCATCATAAGGTTGACGGATTTCCGGCCAGTCCTCACCACGTTGTTCAGGTGGATACAGAAAGTCTAGGCGTTCTTCCAGACCGACTTCACACAAATGGGTGAAATAACTGCCAATGGTATGACCTTCCGGAATCGGATAGTCTGGCAGGTCATTAAAGCCCAGTCGTAGGGTAACATTACAACGTCTTGCAATATGGTAGGTATTTTCAATCGCGGTTGGAATATCCGAAAAAAGCTCTACCATTTCTGTTGAGCTTTTAAAATATTGTTCAGGGCTATAGGTTTTAGGACGGCGATTGTCACCCAGCACATAACCATCTGCAATACAGACACGTGCTTCGTGCGCTTCATAATCTTCGCGTGCAATAAAGTGCACATCATTATGTGCGACTACACCGATATTATATTTTTTGGCGAGTTTGACCGCTTCTTCAATGAAAAGGTCTTCATTAGGACGACTTGTACGGGTAAGCGCTAAATATACGCGATTACCAAATTTTTCTACCCATTCCTGGAGTAAAGGTTCAGCTTTATCGGGGTTTGAGGTAATCAGCATTTTGCCAACATCAGATTGCATACCCAGCAATACAATCATGTCATCGTGCTGCTTTAAGATCCAATCTTTCTGTACACAAGGAATATCAAGCTGCTGGCCGCTAATATAACCTTCAGAGACCAGTTCAGTCAGGTTGCGCCAGCCTTTGTTGGTCATGGAAAGCAGGGTGACACGATGTTCGGCATCATTCAGGCGGATTTCAGAACCCAGAATCGGTTTAATGCCTTTATCCAGGCATTTTTTATAGAATTTGACTGCGGCATGCAGATTAGACAAATCGGTTAGCGCGAGTGCTGGCATCTCGTCATTAGCAGCAGCTTTGACCAGGTCTGGTATCCGTACGATGGATTCTGTAATCGAAAATTCTGTATGAATACCAAGATGAACAAAGTGCATAAATAAGTCCCTGCAAAAACCACTCGATAGTTTAGCACGGGATTTATTATTTCAGTTTGAAATTGAGGGGAAATGGCTAACTTTTAGGTCGAGTTTGAATTTGAATTTTTTTAAGCTGATTATTTAGTTAGTTGGTAGTAGATATTTTCTTTTACTTTTGACCCATCAAAAGTAACAAAAACCCGTTGTGGATCTGATGGTACATCCCTGTACCACAGACCAACAGGTGACTTCTTGTCGCCGTCACGTGAGTCAAAGTATTTTTCTATTCTAAATATCGAAAATATTTTACATCCTAAAAAATAAAACCCTCAAAAAGAGGGCTTTATTTACTCAGAGAATTAACTTAACGAAGTCGGGATAACCAGTCACCCACACTCTGTACAATCTGCACCAAGATCAATAATACAATGACAGTCATGATCACCACTGAGGTATCAAAACGCTGATAACCATAGGAGATTGCCAAGTCGCCAATACCGCCAGCACCGACAGCACCCGCCATCGCCGTAGCTCCAATCAGGCTAATGGTGGCAGTGGTCAGGTTTAGAATTAGCGAGCTACGCGCTTCCGGTAGAATAAATCTAAAAATAATCTGCATCGGTGTTGCACCCATGGCTTGTGCAGATTCGATAATACCTTCGTTGACTTCAAGCAGAGAGTTTTCTACCAGACGGCCAATATAAGGGCCGACATAAATAGTGAGTGGCACAATTGCAGCCCATGTGCCAATAGACGTTCCAACCAGAAATTTTGTCAATGGAATGACTGCAATCAGCAAAATAATGAACGGCAGGGAGCGCAGTGCATTCACAATCGGATTTAGACCATGATAAATCACACGGTTTGGCAGAATTCCGTTGGGACGAGTAACTAATAGAGTAATCGCCTGAATAAAACCCCAGATACAGCCAAACAGCATCGCAAAAAACACCATATGGAAGGTTTCTTGCAGTGCGGTCACGAACTGGTCCATCGACAGCGAGCTTTTCCAGAAAGGTGAAGTAATCGTGGTCAGCCACTGTACAATTAACTCTCTCATTCCTGTACTCCTGCCTGATCTACCTGTACACCGTGATCTCTGAGATATTGCAATGCAGCATTAATTTCTGTGGAATTACCGAGAAGCTGAATAAACATCTGACCAATTACAGTCCCATTAATTTCAGTCATATTGGCAAACAGGATATTCAAACTGATATCAAACTGTTTGATGACGCCTTGAATCACGGTTTCCTGAGCTGAGCTGCCCAAGAACTTTAAACAGTAAATACTGTGATGATTCTGATTTTCCAGATTATTCAGAATATTTACGGGCAGGTTTTGCTGGAGCACCGTCTGGATAAAGTTTTTCGTGGTTGGATGCTGCGGCTGACTGAAGATCTGCAGGGTAGAGCCTGTTTCAATCACGTCACCTTTTTCCATGACTGCGACATAATCACACACAGTTTCAATTACATCCATTTCATGGGTGACCATGACAATGGTAATGCCTTGTTCCTGATTAATGCGCTTGAGTAGTTGCAGTACGGATTTAGTCGTTTGCGGATCGAGTGCTGAGGTTGCTTCATCACATAATAGGATCTTTGGATGATTCGCTAAGGCGCGGGCAATCCCGACACGCTGCTTCTGACCGCCAGAGAGTTCGTCTGGAAAAGCATTGCGTTTATGTTTCAGGTCAATGAATTCCAGTAGTTCCTCAAGACGCTTTTCCCGTTCAGATTTTTTCCACCCGAGCAGCTTCATTGGCATTTCAATATTGGCAGCGACCGTTTTGGTCTGCATCAGATTAAAGTGCTGGAAAATCATGCCGATCTGGGTACGTTCCTGACGCAATGATTTGGCATCCAAAGCAGTAAAATCTGTGCCATTAATCATCACCCGGCCTGAAGTTGGTCGTTCCAGCAGGTTAATCAGGCGAATCAGGGTGCTTTTACCCGCACCACTATAGCCAATAATGCCAAAGATACTGCCAGTCGGAATCTGCAGGTTGACCCGGTTCAGGGCATGTAAGGTCTGGCCCTTCAGCTCATACTGTTTGGAGATGTCTTTAAATTCAATCATAGTGTCAAATACTGCATCACGTATAAAAAAACAGGCAAGTTATCCTTGCCTGTTTTGAGTATTGATTATTGTATTACTTTGCTTCGGTCAAATAAGTTACCGGTTTGTTTACCGCAACTTTTGTACCGCCAAAGTGTTCATCAACATAGGCTTTCACAGCAGGAGTATGATACAACTGGCCAACTTTTTGAAGTACAGGATCATTTTGACGATCGGCTGCAACGGCTAAAACGTTCACGTTCATTTTGGTGCTTTGATCAATGGCTTCATAGTAAATCGCATCTTTCAATACGTTCAGCCCACCTTCCATTGCCAGAGTATTACCCAGAACAATCGCATCGACTTCGTCTTTTACACGTACTGCTGTTGCCATTTGAATTGGCTTGATCACGATCTGTTTCGCATTTTCAGTAATATCAGCAGGCGTACCTTTAACCAGATCAAAGTTTGGTTTAAGTTTTACCAGACCTGCAGATTGCAATAGTAACAGTGCGCGTGATTCATTTGCGCCGTCATTCGGAATGGCAATTGTAGCGCCAGTTTTAAAGTCTTCTACTTTTTTCACTTTGCTTGAGTAAATCCCCATTGGCTCAAGATAAGTCGTAGAGAGTGGCGCGATCTTTTGTGTATTGGCATCGTTATAAGCCACCAGATAGGCATAAGACTGGAATGCGTTGACATCAATTTCTTTATTGGCAACAGCATTGTTCATTGCAACATAGTCAGTGAAGTTTTTCACATCCAGCTTGATGCCAGCTTGCTTGGTTTCAGGTAGGGTCGCAATATAACGCCATACGTCAGCGTCTGAACCAGTCGATGCCATGGTCACGGTTTGCAGTTCACCTGAGTCTTTGTTTTGTGCTGCATCCGTTGCAGGGGCTTCTTGTTTTCCGCATGCAGTTAAAGTCAATACAGATGCACTGAGTAAAACGCCAAGTAGCTTCTTCATAAAGATATCCTAATTCTCGAGTTGCCTAAAGTATATGCATTTTAAGGTCATGTTAAAGTGGAGTTTTATTACCTCTTTATCAGACCAGATCAAGATCGCATTTGACTCCGACAAGAAAAATACAAATGTACTGCAACAGTTCAGATTGGTTTGATATGCTTAGAGTTCACCAAATGCCATATACTTTTGCTATTTAGAGAGTAAATAGATATTTTTAAAAGACATAATCGCAATTGGTGCTCTGAATGCGCGCAATCATAGCAATTATTGTTTATTCAATATAGTGAATAAAAAATGATTGTTTATCTAATTAAGTGAATAGTTGTTTTATAAAAACATTAGTAATTACAATATATTATTTTTACTTTAAATGAATTAAATATTCATTTCGATGAAAAGATGATCTTTATAATATTTTTGCCGATATTAAGCATAAAAATGCATATAGATAAATATAAGAAAAATATCTGATTTTTTGGGAAATCAAGAAAACTCTAACGGGATAAAATTTTCCTTCATGCTCACTAGGCGAGGCAGAATCTGATCTTGGCTTTCTCAGCTCATCATACTGCCTGCAAGCTTAACAGAAGGGAATATGCAGATAATCCGAACGCTGTTTTTCATAAAGTACATGTCTACACAAGATATGCTCGGCAGGTACAAGCGGATGATCAAATTCTCCCACTTTTTCTAAGCCAATATTTTGCATGATACGTTCTGATGGCGTGTTGATGCAGGCAGTAAAAGAAATGACTTTCTCTAGGCGCAGGGTTCTAAAGGCATATTTCAGTACTGCTTTGGCGCCTTCAGTCGCATAGTCTTGATGCCAATATTGCGGTAACAAGCGCCAGCCAATTTCAGGGGCATCGGCAATTTTCAATTCAGGTGGATGAACATTCAGACCAATAAACCCGATAAATTCGCCTGTTTCTTTCAGTTCTACGGCAAAGAGTCCCCAACCGCGTTTTTCGATATCTGTGCGGATACGTTCTAGAAAAGCGGTTGCCTCCGCCGCATCGAGATTTTTAGGGAAGTAGCGCATAACCTCGTCATCTGCACACATTTGGATAAAGGGTGCAGTGTCAGAGTCTTGCCATTGGCGGAGGATCAGGCGAGGGGTTTGGAGGTATATTTTCATACTATCCTAAGTCATTTTTGATGGCTTCTCTTTCTAATAAATAAAGCTCATTAATAAGTAAAAATTCACGTATCGATGTTTGGGGAGATTTTGATACCTCATTATGAGCATGTTCGTTTCTGAAAGCCTTATAAATATTAGGGAAGAGTCTTGCTGTTGCTTGAGATGCTTTTTTATCTTCACTCTTACAAATTAATGGAGAATTTTCAGAACAGAAAGCATATTCAAATAATGCTGATGAATGTTTATCACTATTAACACGCTTTTGAACTATATTTTCTAATCTGATAAAAGCATTAAAAATCGAGCGATTAGGATCATCATTGAATTTAAGAGCAAGATCTAAAATGCGTTCATCAATTAAATGAAAAGGTAGTTGAGTTGGGTAGTATCGATCATTTTTTATTTGGTATTCAGTAGTCTTATAAATTGCATAGATATATTCGTATAGGTTAGTTGGTCGTACAACTTTGGTTGTTAGAAACATTTTAATATTAGCGTCCGATAATGAACTATGATTAACTTTTGTCATTATTTTTTCGGAAATGATGATTTCATCGATTTCTATATTATGCTTTAAAAGAAGTTGTAGGGATGATGCTAAGCCTTTTGGTCCTTCACCTTGATATCCAGAAGTAAAACCTGAACGAATAATATAAATATTCCTATTGGATTTTATTAAAAAAGCATGTTTTTGATCACAAGAGAGGAGTAATGCTTTCTCGATTTCTTTTTGAGTTTGCAAAATAAAACCAATTGCTTCTAAACAATCTTGCGTATATAGCGTACCCATATATTGTATTTCTTCAGATGGTCGATTAAATAAATTAGTTATCATTTTTCAGGAAGTATGTGTTTTATATCTAATCGAATATATCAAAAAACCCCGAACGAATCGGGGTTTTTATTTAAGCTAAATACAGATTAAGCATTTTCACGAGCAATCGCGCGGTAACCAATATCTTTACGATATTGAACGCCATCGAATGTTACTTTTTCACAAAGCTCTAAAGCTTTTACTTGAGCTTCACCAATGGTATTGCCAAGCGCAGTCACACAAAGCACACGACCACCAGCAGTTACGATGTCGCCATTTTCATTGGCTTTTGTACCTGCATGGAAGACTTTCGCATCTGCCATTTCAGTGTCTAAACCTGAAATTACATCGCCATTGCTTGAAGTTTCAGGGTAGCCTTTAGACGCTAAAACGATACCGACAGTTTTGCGCTCATCCCATTCAGCTTCGGCAGGAAGTTTACCTTCAATACCTGCTTGAACCAAATCAACCAAAGATGATTTTAAACGCATCATGATCGGTTGGGTTTCAGGGTCGCCAAAACGACAGTTGAACTCGATTACTTTTGGTTGACCTTTGTCGTCAATCATCAAGCCAGCATATAAGAAACCAGTATAAACGTGACCGTCTTTTTTCATACCTTCAACGGTAGGACGCATCACTTCATTCATGGTTTTTTCAAAGACTTCAGCTGTTACGACAGGCGCAGGTGAGTAAGCACCCATACCACCAGTGTTAGGACCTTGGTCGCCTTCAAAAATACGCTTATGGTCTTGCGAAGTCGCCATTGGCAAGATGTTGTCGCCATCGATCATACAAATGAAAGATGCTTCTTCACCTGCAAGGAATTCTTCGATCACAACACGAGAACCTGCATCACCAAACTTGTTGCCTGCAAGCATGTCATCAATGGCATCGAATGCTTCTTGATTGGTCATTGCAACGATTACACCTTTACCCGCAGCAAGACCATCAGCCTTGATCACAATTGGCGCACCATTTTTCTCAACAAATGCTTTCGCTGCGTCTACTTCAGTAAATACGTCATAGAAAGCTGTTGGAATGTTGTGGCGTTTAAGGAAGTGCTTGGCAAAAGCCTTAGAGCCTTCAAGCTGTGCAGCAAACTGCGTTGGACCCCAAATTTTTACATCCGCTTCACGGCAAGCATCAACCACACCATTTACAAGCGGTGCTTCAGGGCCGACAATAATCAGTTCAACTGCATTGTTTTTGGCAAAATCAATAATCGCAGGGTTGTCGAGAATGTCTAAAGCGACATTTTCACATTTATTTTCAGTTGCAGTACCTGCATTACCTGGCGCTACAAAAACTTTTGTAACTTGATCGTCTTGTGCGATTTTCCACGCCAATGCATGCTCACGACCGCCACTACCCAAAACTAAAATGTTCATCTTTAGAATAATCCTCGAAAATGAAATTCCCAAAGCCTAATTCGGCTTAAAAATCATTAACATCTTAACGCAAGATGCAAATCAATACAGACATAATAAACCCCCCTTATAGAAAGGAGGGCTTATTTTAAAATTTTACAACTTAGTGGCGGAAATGACGCATGCCAGTGAACACCATTGCAATACCAGCCTCGTCAGCTGCAGCAATCGTTTCTTCGTCACGCATAGAACCACCCGGTTGGATAATGCACTTGATACCTGCTTTTGCAGCGTTATCAATACCATCACGGAATGGGAAGAATGCATCAGATGCCATTACTGCACCTTCAACCACTAAGCCTGCATGCTCAGCTTTGATCGCAGCAATACGAGCAGAGTTAACACGGCTCATTTGACCTGCGCCCACACCAATCGTTTGGCGGTTTTTCGCATAAACAATCGCATTAGATTTCACGTATTTCGCCACTTTCCAAGCGAAGATCATGTCGTCAATTTCTTGCTCAGTCGGTGCGCGTTTTGTCACAACTTTAAGGTCATCTTTAGTGATCATACCCAAGTCTTGATCTTGAACTAACAAACCGCCGTTTACGCGCTTGTAGTCAAGTTGTGTAGCACGTTCATCAATCTTCGGAAGTTCACCACATACCAGGACACGAACGTTTTTCTTCGCGCCAGTGACTTCAAGAACGCCTTCAGCAATGCTTGGCGCAATGATTACTTCAACGAATTGACGGTCAACAATCGCTTGTGCAGTTGCAACGTCTAATTCACGGTTGAATGCAATGATGCCGCCGAACGCAGATTCAGGATCAGTTGCATAAGCAAGGTCATACGCTGCTTTGATACCGTCTAGAGACACTGCAACGCCACATGGGTTAGCGTGTTTAACGATCACACAAGCAGGTTTTGCAAATGATTTAACACATTCAAGTGCTGCATCAGTGTCCGCAATGTTGTTATAAGATAATTCTTTACCTTGTAACTGTTTTGCAGTTGATACAGATGCTTCAGTTGCGGCTGGATCTACATAGAAAGCAGCAGATTGATGCGGGTTTTCACCGTAACGTAAATCTTGAGCTTTATTTAACTGTGTGTTGAAGGTACGCGGGAATTTATCCGCTTGACCTTCTTCTTTACCTACGCGAGCGCCTAAGTAAGATGCAATCATGCCGTCATATTGTGCAGTATGTTCAAATGCTTTCACTGCCAGGTCAAAACGGGTTGCATAAGATAAAGCACCTTCCGCTTTAAGTTCAGCGACAACTGTTGCATAGTCAGATGCATTTACCACGATACCTACAGAAGCATGGTTTTTCGCAGCAGCGCGAACCATGGTAGGACCACCGATGTCGATGTTTTCAATTGCATCAGCAAGTGAACAGTTCGGTTTTGCTACCGTTGCAGCAAATGGATAGAGATTAACAACAACAAGATCGATCGCATCGATATTGTGTTCAGCCATCACAGCTTCGTCTAGACCACGACGAGCCAGGATGCCACCATGAATTTTCGGATGTAGCGTTTTAACACGGCCGTCCATCATCTCTGGGAAACCAGTGTGCTCTGAAACTTCAACTACAGCGACCTTATTGTCTTTCAACAATTTGTAGGTACCACCTGTAGATAAAATTTCTACCCCTAGAGCAGCAAGTTCTTGTGCAAATTCAACAATACCAGTCTTGTCAGACACAGAGATTAAAGCGCGTTTAATAGTCATGATCTTCGTCACAGTTTTCAAGGAACAGATTAAATCTAAATAGCTAATTTACAGTCAAAAAAAATGCCTGCGGAAGCCGCAAGCATTTTATCATTTATTCACTCATTAAACCGTGAGCTTTTAACTTTTTACGTAAAGTACCACGGTTGAGTCCGAGAATCTCGGCAGCACGTGTTTGGTTACCACGTGTATATTCTAGAACTACAGATAGAAGAGGTTTCTCCATTTCTGCCAGCACCATGTCGTATACCTGAGATGGTTGCTCGCCTTGTAGTTGCGCAAAATAATGGCGAACTGCGCGATCTACGTGGATACGTAAAGCAACATCAGATTGTGCAGTAAAAATAGGAGATTTGCTATTCATGCGAATTAATCCGAAAAACAAATATCACTTGGGTAAAGTGATATAAAAAGTGGTCTAGAAATTGAAATGAACTCCGCTTTAGATCCTAAAACCGGAGTTCTAAAACTTAATCATTGCATTGAGCCAATAGCTTGACACATCTCAACGTTTTGGTCGAAAAATAAGCGTAACAATAGTTAAAGTTTTGTTACAGACCAAAATCAAAACAAAAAAATCTGCACGATACGCAATAAATTTTATAGCGCATTAGGCAAGACTGTATTTGTTGTGAAAAAGTCGCGAGGAGTTGCAGCACATAGCTTTCGTGGCGCGTATCATACCATTGTCTAAGCAAAAGTGAGCAAGAAAACTGCATTTTTTTTAATTTTTTTTAACTTTTTAATACTTTCTCGGCAGATTAAGGGCGAATTATTTCCAAAGTATAACGATCAAAGCTTTTGCGATCGACTGGAAGCTGAAATTTGAATTTAAACGGACTATTTTTCGGGATGCGTTTGATATTAACCAGACTTTCAACCAGATACTCTTCTGAAGATAAATTGTAAGTTGCGATAACTTCACCGCGGCGTTCCAGATTTATTCTTAAAATCGGTAAGGCCAGGCTACGGTCATGGAAATTGATCAGCTCACCGCTCAGTTCAGTTTGATTTTTAGCAGTAGCTTTAAGTTTGACTTTATTGGCCTGAATCAGCGTGTAGTATTTTTCCAGATTGGAACAATTAAACACGTCACATGTACTGTTAAAAACCAGACTCATAACATGGCTGTTTTTAATATATTGCGGATTGAACCAGAAAAATTGAAACAGTAGCAGGCTAAATAGTAAAAGATTGATCAAGCTCCAACTTATATAGTACAGAGGCCCGTGCTTGGTTTGTTTGTTTGGCTGATCTTCCCAGATCATACTTGGCAGTGCCGAAATCGGCTCGGTACTAAAATAATTCAGATTATTTAAATAAGTTTGCAGGTCAATATTGGAATGTTCAACTTTCTGATCAAAGATCTGTAGCAGGCTATGACGATGATGTTGCTGCTCAGGATGGTAATCACCTGAGCTGTTTTCAATGTCAGTTTTGCCAGCTTCGTTCGAGTTTGGTTGAGATTGAGCAGTTGGGGTAGTGACCGAATTTCGGGCTTCGGTCACCAAATGCGATAAGGCATTAAAGGAAGTTGTACATTTTGGACAGCAAACCATACCCTGCGCAACGGTAAGTTGAGCAACTGTGACCTTGTAAATAGTGGAACAGGTAGGGCAATAGGTTCTTTTGTCACTCATGGATTATTTATAGGCTCATTCATTCTTATGGCGTTTACCCGAGATGCGGCACCAGTGCTCGTCTCGTTTTTCTACCTCTAATATATCAAAATAATTTGAGTAAATGCTAGTAACATCAGCCACTTGCTCTTCAATCACTCCTGCAAGTGCGAACTGTCCCTCAGATTTGATTAAAGTTGCGAACTCAGGAGCCAACATCATTAGTGGTGCTGCCAGAATATTGGCAACAAATACGTCAGCTTTGGTAGTACCGAGTTCTTCTCTAAATTCTTCTGGCAAGCCGACATAAAGTTTATCCAGAACGCCATTCAGCTCAGCATTTTGCTGGGTGGCCAGTACTGCTTGTGGGTCGATATCAGTAGCATATGCTTTTTTTGCACCTAATAGCAGTGCAGCTACCGCGAGAATACCTGAGCCACAACCGTAATCGATGACGATTTTATCTTTTAGATCAATTTTGCCTAACCATTGTAAGCATAAAAAAGTTGACGCATGGTTACCTGTTCCGAAAGCCAGACCCGGATCAAGCTTGATGTTTACCGCATCCGCTTCAGGTGCCTCCATCCACTCTGGCACGATCCAGTATTTTTCAGCAATCTGAATGGGTTCATAAGCATCCATCCAGGTGCGTTCCCATGCCTGATCTTCAATTAACTCATGATGGATCGGTGCATCTGGCAATTGTGTGCGGATAAAAGTTTCCAGTGCAGCAACATCAATTTCTTCGCCGTCTTCCTGTGCATAAATACCGGTTACAATCACTTTATTCCAAAGTGGTGTTTCACCTGGAAGGGGTTCCAGCAAATCCTGGTTTTCAGCATCATCCAACGTTACACTCACTGCACCCAGGGAGCTGAGTAATGTCTCAGTAAAATCAACCTGAGCCTGTTCAACCGTAATATGAATTTGTAACCACTTCACAGAAATAACCTTTATACATTTTTTAAAAAAGCTATTGTAGCGGAAGTTCGGAATCAACGCTGCTATCTTCTTGCTCGTGACCTAAAATAAAAAAGGATGCCTGACGCATCCTTTTAAAGGTTCCATACCTGCTTTAATCCAGGGTGGTAACTGGTTTTTGTGCAGGAAGTGGGGCAAGCCGATTTAACAAGCTGCCAAAAATTGCAGCGAAGATATACATAAAAATAGAATAAACCGCAGCCGGCATTGCCACAGCGGCACTACCAATCACTGTCAGGGCAATCGTCATTGCAAGGGTGCTGTTATGGATACCAATTTCAAAGGCACTGGCACGGGCTTGTGCACTGTTAATATTGAGCAGTCGCGGGATGAGATAACCAATTCCAAGGCTCAGTATGCAGAACAACGCAGTTGCCAAGCCAACTTGGGCCAGGTATTCACCGATATTACTGCGCTCTTTAATGAGTGTGGCAATAATAATCAAGACCAAAAAGCCGATGGAAAATATGCGCAGTGGGCGGTTTAGTTTTGCGGTCACGCCTGGGGCATAATGTCGAATCAGCATGCCAATTCCAACTGGAATCAGGATGATCGCAAAGACTTGCAGAATCTTGCCGAATTGTAGGCCAACCTGCTGACTATCCTGCAGGAAATGCATGATCGAAAAATTAATAATTAGAGGCAGGGTAATGGCTGCAATGACCGAATTGATAGCAGTCAGAGTAATATTAAGAGCTAAGTCACCTTTAAACAGGTAACTAAACAGGTTAGCGGTCGCACCTCCAGGAGAAGCTGCCAATAGCATGAGTCCAACCGAAAGCAACGGCGGTAAAGCGAACAACTTGCAGAGCAAAAACGCAATTCCTACCAGAACAATCAGTTGGCAGAAAAGAGCGATAAATACCGCTTTGGGATGACGCGTTACACGACTAAAGTCCCGAGGCGTCAGTTCAAGGCCAAGCCCCATCATGATGATTGCAAGTGCCAGCGGTAGTAATATAGTTATAAGGCCAGAATCCATCTGTATGCTCCTTGTCAATTTTTTTAATATTGTTGATTTTCTTTGGAAAATAATACCGTGCTAACTGAATATTAATCAATAAGCTTATAAATCTGATAAACGAGTTTTTCTGTTATAAACCACTTGTTGGCGGCTCAACAGCACACCGAAAATAGCTGCGAAACTATACATGAAAATCGTATAGATCCCTGCCGGAATGGCCATAGTGATATTATTGAGCACCGAAATCGCAATCGTCAGGGCAATGGCTGTATTATGAATACCGATTTCAAAGGTACAGGCGCGCGCCATTTTATCTGGAATGCCCATCAATAAAGGAATGCAATATCCTATAAACAGGCTGGAAAAACATAGAATTGCAGCTGCCGCCCCAATATTGGCAAAGTATTCCACCAAATTAAAACGTTCTCTGAAAATGGCGAAGATTACCAGTATTGCTAAAAAACTGATGGAGACTAGGCGCATGCGCTTGCTGACGGTAATGGATAGATTCGGAAATTTGTCTCGGAGTAGCATTCCGATAATGACCGGAATTAAGGTAATTAAAAAAACCAGAACAATCTTTTCGACTGGAAAAGCCACATTGGAATCATGACTCAAGAAATAATGTAATGACAGGTTGATAATAAAAGGTAAAGTAAAAATAGAAATGAGGGTATTAATAGCTGTAAGGGTAATATTAAGTGCAACATCACCTTTATATAGATAGCTGAACAAGTTCGCTGTCGGTCCACCAGGTGAGCCAGCCAGAATCATCAGGCCTACCGCAAGTAAAGGCGGTAAATCCAGAATCAGACAAATAAAAAAAGTAAGGCTGGGTATTAGTATTAACTGCGCAAATAAAGTAATAAAAATAACTTTAGGATAGCGGCTTAATCGCAAAAAATCTTTGAGGGTTAGCTCTAGCCCTAGTCCCATCATCATGATTGCCAATGTAATTGGCAAAAAAATGCTAAAAAACCCCGAATCCATGTATTTGCCTTTTTATTATACATTTATAGATATATTTCGAGTTTAGCTTAGATGAATAAATAAGCAATAAAAACGAGCAAAATGCAGTCACTTTGCCCGTCATAACTTTTTCTTGTAATGCAGCCAGTTTATGGATAGGACTGCTTACATATTACATGCCGGGCTGTGTTTGAGAACCCTGTTGCATTGGTTGAGTATTGTTTTGTTGTTGCATACGCTGATTTTGCATTTGTGACTGATTCTGCATCATTTGTGATACAGGAGGGTGCGGTGGAGTAAAGCCTAAAGCACACTTACCGCTCATTTGTGTACCATTAATGGTCGCTGTGGCTGTGCCACTTGTGCTTGCACATGCAGTATAAAGTTCAGGCTCGTCACCTATGATAGAACTAGGATTACCGGCAGGGAAGAAACGTGGTTCACAGGTGCCATTAAAGAGAACCCCGCGTGTACTGTAACTGACTTGAGCACCTTGGGTTTTGCCTTTACAAACCTGTTGGTACTTTTGAGCATTATAACTGGTCGCAATTTTATCATTTGCGATAGCAGCAAATGGAGCAAGACATAAGCCACATAAAACAGTTGAGAGCAAAATATTCTTATTCATCTTCTATACCTTTGTTTGTAATGTCATCAATGTATAGATTAAAAAATATGCGAAATTAAACAATGTAAATCGAGTAAATTTTTTGGCTTATATGTTTAATTTATATAGTTACTCTGCAAAGTTAAATTACATTGCATTATCCAATTGCTATATAAAGGTTGTTATATCAAGATAAAATCGATTGAATTCGTCTACTTTAGAATGAAATTTGCTATAATGCCCAGCTATTCTTTTTATCTCTCAATTTACCACTATGCACTATCCTAAAGTATACGATGTTATTGTTATCGGTGGCGGTCACGCCGGTACGGAAGCGGCCTTAGCTGCGGCGCGTATGGGCCGACAGACTTTACTCTTAACTCACAACATTGAGACTTTAGGGCAGATGAGCTGTAACCCGGCCATCGGAGGTATTGGTAAATCGCATTTAGTACGTGAAATTGATGCCTTGGGCGGCGCTATGGCGCTGGCTGCCGATAAAGGCGGTATTCAATTCCGTATTTTAAATTCACGTAAAGGTGCAGCGGTTCGTGCCACTCGCGCGCAGGCTGACCGTGTGCGATATAAAGCCGCTATTCGCGAAACATTAGAAAACCAAGCGAACTTAGATATTTTCCAGCAAGCAGCAGATGACCTGATTCTTGAAGGCGATACTGTTAAAGGTGTTGTAACCCAAATGGGTATTCGCTTTGATGCGAAAACCGTTGTGCTCACCGCAGGGACCTTTTTGGGCGGCGTAATTCACGTGGGGTTGGAAAAATCCAGTGGTGGTCGTGCCGGTGATCCACCGTCTATTTCACTTGCCCATCGTTTACGTGAGCTGCAACTGCCGGTAGGTCGTTTAAAAACAGGTACACCACCACGGATTGATGCGCGTTCGGTTGATTTCTCTGTGATGACGCCACAGCCGGGTGATTTCCCGTCTCCGACCATGTCATTCATGGGGGATGCATCAATGCACCCTGAGCAGGTAAATTGCTATATTACGCATACCAATGAGCGCACGCATGAAATCATTCGTGGCGGTTTAGACCGTTCACCGATGTATACCGGGGTGATTGAAGGGGTGGGGCCACGTTACTGTCCGTCGATTGAAGATAAGATTCACCGTTTCGCCGATAAAGACTCGCATCAGGTTTTCCTAGAGCCTGAAGGTCTGGATACACACGAGCTTTATCCGAACGGTATTTCAACATCATTACCATTTGACGTTCAGTTTGAACTGGTACGTTCTATCCGTGGTATGGAGAATGCGCATATTCTTCGTCCGGGTTATGCGATTGAGTACGATTATTTCAACCCGCAAGCGTTGAAGTTCACGCTTGAAACCAAAGCGATCAATAACCTGTATTTTGCTGGCCAAATCAACGGTACTACCGGTTATGAAGAAGCAGGTGCACAAGGTTTGCTGGCAGGTTTGAATGCTGCACGTCGTGCATGGGATCAAGAGCAATGGACACCAAAACGTGATGAAGCGTATATGGGTGTACTTGTGGATGACTTGATCACATTAGGTACCAAAGAACCGTACCGTATGTTTACCTCGCGTGCCGAATACCGTTTAATGCTTCGTGAAGACAACGCAGACCAGCGTTTAACACCAATCGGTCGTGAAATGGGACTGGTGGATGACGAGCGTTGGGCTGCATACTGCGAGAAAATGGAAGCAGTAGAAAAAGAAACAGGTCGTTTGCAGCATCTGTGGGCAGCACCAAACAATCCAATGGGTAAAAAATTCGTTGAGATGACCAGTGCAGATCTGTCTAAAGAATGTTCGGCAATTGATTTGTTGAAACGTCCTAATATTTCATTTGCTCAAATTGCAGAATTGACCAATTCTGAAGTCTCACCATTTGTCGGTGAACAAATTGAAATTGCAGTGAAATATGCGGGTTATATTAACCGTCAGCATGAAGACGTGGCACAAATGAAACGTCTGGAAGAAACCCGTATTCCTGCTGATTTTAACTATGACATCGTGTCGGGTTTGTCTCGTGAAATTACTCTGAAGCTGAAAGATGTTCGTCCTGAGACTTTAGCGCAAGCAAGCCGTATTCCAGGTGTAACCCCAGCAGCAGTACAACTGGTGATGATCACGATTCGTAAGAATGTCCAAGCGAAAAAATCTGCTTAAGATTTTGAGCTAGAAAAGCCCGCATCTCGCGGGTTTTTTATTGGCTGGTGGTTTTGTATAAGTTTTGACTATCGTGAGATTAGAAATACCTACTATGAAGTCAAGTTATTGAAAAATATATTCAATTGAAATTATTAAGATGTAATAAGTCTGGATACTTAATCTTTTAGGTCTAATTTTGACACTATTTATTGCCGATGAGAGTACTTAAACCCGACTATTGTCGTGCTATTTCTCAATCAGCATTAAGTTGAGAATAGGGCAATGGATCGCCAGGTGATGAAGCGATTTGTAGATTATTGATGGAGATCAATCATGGCACAGCCATACAGCGGAAAAACCCAAAAAATCTTAACCATATTCTTATGTTTTTGGGTCGCATTTTTTGAAGGTTTTGACCTTCAAGCTCCCGGGGTTGCAGCGAAAGGAATTGCAGCAAGCTTTGGTTTAGGTCAGGTTCAAATGGGTTATGTGTTTAGCCTGGGCGTCTTTGGAATGCTGTTCGGCGCATTCTTTGGTGGACGTATCGCAGATTATTTAGGGCAAAAGAAAGTCCTGATGCTCTCTGTGACTATTTTTGGTCTGTTCATGTCGCTGACTGCGATTGCGCCAAGTATCGAAGTTTTATATGCAGCGCGTTTCTTTACCGGGCTGGGTTTAGGTGCTGCAATGCCGACCATGATTTCAGTCGTCGGTGATGAAGCAACGGAAGCCAACCGTGGCAAGTTAAATAGTTTGATGTATTGTGGTTTGCCGGTAGGTGCGATCTTTGTTGCCGGTCTGGCCATGCTGCTTCCGGATATTCAATGGCAAACCTTATTCCTGATTGGGGGATTAACGCCTTTGGTATTAATTCCATTGATGGCGTTTATTCTTAAAGATAAGCCTAAAATGAATGTGGAAGTGCCGGTTTCTGGCGAAGCTGTACCGGGAATGGCTGAAGTTTTGTTCAAGCAGCGACAGTATAGAAATACATTACCTCTTTGGGTTGGTTTCTTTTTTACTCTCATGATTAATTATATTTTGATCAGCTGGTTGCCTAATTTACTTATGGAACAAGGCTTACAGAAGCAGCAGGCATTTTTGGTAATGTTAATGTTCCAGATAGGGGCAGTGATTGGAACCTTAAGTCTGGGTTATTTACTGGACCGTTTAAAGCTTTGGCAAATGGCAGTCATTATTTATAGTGGTTTGTTTGTGGCGCTGGTATTACTTTTTACCACTACTTCTATTCCACTTTTGATTTTTGCGGGAATTATGGGAGGTATTTTCTCTACAGGTGGCCAATCTATTCTCTATGGGATCTCACCGATTTTTTATTCGGACTTGGGTAAGGTGACTGGTGTAGGGAGTGCAATCTCGCTAGGACGTTTAGGGGCGATGACCGGACCGTTGTTAACCGGAAAAATTCTGGCATTGGGTTTGGGAACTACAGGTATTCTTATGGCAAGTTTACCGGCAGTGGTGGTCTCGGCAGTCGCAGTCACAGCATTATCACGTTATAAGGCTGCGCATACCTAATTGGGCCTTGAGAGCAGAGCTATCAATATTAAAAAAGGGAGTCTGAAGATTCCCTTTTTTATCAACTGGATTTTTAATTGAGTAAAGACAAGCCATAAAATTTGCTAAAATAGACAAATAGCAAACAGATTGACTTTCATATGGCATATCAAATTATTCCGCTTTCGATTCAGGCCACCGATAATATTGCCTGCCCACATTGCCACCAAGACATCATTAACTGGCAGGAAGAGCAATATATCCAACCTTGTGAACATACCTTATTTATTGCCATGGATATTGGCTTTGAATATATCACTGATGAATTCGAGCAAACCATGCAAAAAACAGTGGATGAATTGCATGCCAATGACGACGTGGTAAATATGTTTGAGGAAATTAGCCTAAGTACATATCCAAACTATTTAATATTAAAATCTGATTTGGGCGCAGCAGGCTATTCACGTTATATTGGTTTAACTGTCTAACTTTTTACTGGTCGTAATAAAAAAGCACCCGCGGGTGCTTTTTTATTTTCAGGCCTGGCTTTCGATTTCTTCTACTTCGTCATCATCAGCACTGTCCATGCCCAGTTCTTTAAGTTTGCGGGTCAAGGTGTTACGCCCCCAGCCCAGAAGTTCAGCAGCATGACGCTTACGGCCGCGTGTTTGTTGCAGGGCTGCATTAATTAGAGTGCGCTCAAACATGGGTGTCGCTGCATCCAGTAATTTCATCTCGCCATTTTTCAGCTTCTGGATTGCCCATTGACCTAGTAATTCATCCCAGTGATGCGGTGCAATCTGGTTCAGGTTTGGGATCGGAGCACCAGGATCCTGTTGCTGGATCGGAATCTGTTTCAGTTCAGGTGGCAGGTCTTCAGGATAAACTTCACGACCTGTAATCATTACGGTTAGCCAGCGACAGGTATTTTCCAGCTGACGAACATTACCTTGCCAAGGCAGCTTTTGCATGTATTCCTGAGTTTCAGGACGCAATATCTTGGGATTTACACCGAGTTCCTTCCCGGCACGTGCAAGGAAGTGCTGTGCCAGCATCGGAATATCTTCACTGCGATGTGCCAATTTGGGGATATGAATCCGGATCACATTCAGGCGGTGATACAAGTCCTCCCGGAAACGGCCATCATGGACCAGTTTTTCCAGATCCTGATGTGTCGCTGCCACGATACGCACATCGACCTTAACCGGAATATGACCGCCAACACGGTAGAACTCACCATCTGCGAGTACACGTAGTAAACGGGTCTGGGTCTCAAATGGCATATCGCCAATTTCATCTAAGAACAATGTACCGCCGTTGGCCTGTTCAAAACGACCTTGACGTTGGGTATTGGCACCGGTAAAGGCACCTTTCTCATGGCCGAATAATTCTGTCTCGATCAGGTCTTTTGGAATGGCTGCCATATTGAGCGCAATAAAAGGTTTTGAACTGCGTGGTGAATGACGATGCAGGGCATGCGCCACCAGCTCTTTACCTGTACCCGACTCACCATTAATCAATACGGTAATGTGCGATTGAGACAAACGGCCAATGGCTCGGAATACTTCCTGCATGGCAGGTGACTCACCAATAATCTCTGTAGATTGAATTGGCGGGGCAGTCTTTGCTGACTCTTGCTGCTGCAGCTTGGTAATATGTAAAATTGCACGATTTACCAGCGCCAGCGCTTCATCAATATCAAAAGGCTTAGGTAAATATTCAAATGCACCGGTTTGATAACTTGATACAGCAGATTCCAGGTCTGAATGTGCTGTCATAATAATGACAGGCAGGTCCGGATAACTGTGTTTAACCTTGCCCAGGAAGGTGAGTCCATCAATACCCGGCATGCGGATATCGGTCAGAATTACATCGGGTGCTTCAATACTCAATTGATCCAGAGCAGATTGTGCTTCTTCAAAACTGGTCACATCCAGACCTTCTTCTTTAAAGGTCTTTTCCAGTACCCAGCGCATGGCGCGATCATCATCAATCACCCATATTTTATTTCGCGACATGATTTGACTCCCAAGGTAAATATAAGCTAAAGACAGTTTTTCCAGCCACAGACTGACACTCGATCATGCCGTTGTGCTGATGAATAATATTTTGAGCAATACTGAGGCCCAGACCGGTTCCTTTGGCCCGGCTGGTGACCAGTGGATAAAACACCGATTCGATAATATCTTCCGGAACTCCCGGGCCATTGTCTTCAATATCAATCCGTACCACAGAACGGTGAATCACCCCGTTAATGGTAAATAGACGCTGAATCCGGGTTCTTAAAATCAGTTCCGGTTGATGTTCGATAAAGAATTCCTTGTTTTCGGTCATGGCCTGTACAGCATTGGCACAAATATTCAAAATGACTTGAATCAGTTGGTCTCGGTCTGCCAGAACTTCAGGTAATGACAGGTCGTAATCCCGGGTAATTTTGATTTTCTTTTTGGTCTGGTTGGCAATCAGGGAGCGTACCCGTTCCAGTGGTTCATGTATATTGACCAGTTCATAGCTTGGAAGCTGGCGTGAACCAAGCATGGTGTCGGCCAGATTTCTGAGTCGATCCACTTCACTAATGATAATGTCGGTAAATTCTTTATATTGTGGATCATTCAGGCTGCGTGCCAGCAATTGGGTCGCCCCGCGAATGCCACCGAGTGGATTCTTGATTTCATGCGCGACACCGCGAATCAGCTGGCGCGCGACCTGGTGCTGTTGTACCAGATTTTCTTCACGCGAGATTTTGAGCATGCGATCGCGAGGATTGAGTTCGATGAGTAACAGCGGATGATAAGGTTTGCCAAGGTTTAGCTGAGAAACAGTGTAATCGACATGAATGTCTTTAAAGTTGACCAGAATAGTGGCTTCACGACGCGTATAGGGCTGTCCCGTACTTAAGGTATTATTCAGGGCTTCTTCGGTATTAAACTCATCTGTGGGGTTTTGCAAAATATTCAGCACAGATGTGCCACTCGCCCGAAATAAGCTCACATCAAATAGGGCTTCGCAGGCAGAGTTCAGATAATAAATATTTAGATCGCGGTCTATCAATAAGATACATGTGGTCATATTGTCCACTAAAACACGATAGTCGATCGGAATAAGTTGATCCATTCGCGGGTTTGTTCCTGTATTAAAATGGCGCAATGGCATCTTCATAAAGCAATTTAATCAATTTTAAGTTCTGATTTGATGCAAGATGCACGCCAACTTTTATGAATAGAGTTTATTTTTTGCTGGAAAACGCAGAAATGTGGCAGAGCAACATGGTTCATCTTAGATATAACGGATTAATTTGAGGCTGTAAATCTAAAATGATTCATTTTGGTGCATTGCTGGGTATCTTGAATATTTTATGGCTATATTTTAGTGCGTGATGCAAAGAGTCGGGTTTTCAACTATTTTTATGATGCGAAAAGACATACAATACGCGCATTCTAGTAGAGCGAAAATTCATGAAGTCCCCCAAAGTCGGTTTTGTATCTTTAGGTTGTCCTAAGGCATTGGTAGATTCTGAACGTATTTTAACCCAGTTAAAGACTGAAGGTTATGACGTCGCTTCGGATTATGACGGTGCTGATTTAGTTGTAGTAAATACCTGTGGTTTCATTGAATCTGCAGTGCAAGAATCGCTAGATGCGATTGGTGAGGCGATGAGCGCGAATGGTCGCGTGATCGTAACAGGTTGTCTAGGTAAAGACGAAGACAAGATTCGCCAGATGCATCCGAATGTCCTGAAAGTGACAGGTGCAGCGGCATATAAAGAAGTTATGGATGCGGTTCATCAATACGTGCCTGAGCCGCCAAAACACAATCCATTTATTGATCTGGTTCCAGAGCAAGGCATCCGCCTGACCCCAAAACACTATGCTTATCTGAAAATATCTGAAGGCTGTAACCACCGTTGTACCTTCTGTATTATTCCAAGCATGCGTGGCGATTTAGTCTCACGTCCAGTCGGTTCTGTGCTTGAAGAAGCTGCAGCGCTGAAACGTGCCGGTGTAAAAGAAGTACTTGTCATCTCCCAGGATACTTCTGCTTATGGCCTAGACACCAAATACAAGCTGGATTTCTGGAATGGTCAGCCAGTTAAAACCAAATTCTACGATATGTGTGAAGCATTAGGGCAGTTGGGAATCTGGGTGCGTTTGCACTATGTTTACCCATATCCGCATGTGGATGCTGTAATTGACCTGATGGCACAAGGCAAAATCCTACCTTATCTGGATATCCCATTCCAGCATGCAAGTCCAAAAATTCTCAAACTGATGAAACGGCCTGCGCACAGTGAAAATACCCTGGAGCGTTTGAAAATCTGGCGCGAGAAATGTCCTGATCTGGTGCTCCGTTCAACATTTGTGGTGGGTTTCCCGGGTGAAACCGAAGAAGACTTCCAGATGTTACTGGACTGGCTGAAAGAAGCTCAGCTGGACCGTGTGGGATGTTTCACCTATTCGCCAGTTGAAGGTGCGACAGCAAATGATTTGCCAGATCACGTTCCTGAAGAAATTAAACAAGAACGCTATGAGCGTTTCATGCAAGTTCAGCAGGAAATCTCGGCAGCCAAACTCCAACAACGTATCGGTCAGATCATGACTGTGCTGGTAGATGACCTGGAAGATGAGTTCCCGGTAGCGGTTGCACGTTCGTATGCAGATGCACCTGAAATTGATGGCAATGTTTTTGTTGAAGATATCGATAAAAGTGTCATTAAGGCAGGGGATTTGCTTGAAGTTGAGATTACGGATGCAGATGAATACGATCTGTATGCAAAACTCATTTCAGTCAAGTCAGCTTAAGATTTTGAATTAAAAAAATTTAAATTGAATACTTTGGAGTTTGATGATGTTGGATTCTAAAAAGCCACGCTTTGGTCGCATCCTGTTAAAGCTTTCTGGTGAAGCGCTGGCAGGCAATAAAGACATGGGGATCGACGCACAGGTGCTCGATCAGATGTCACTTTCTATTGCGCACCTTGTGGGTTTAGGCGTACAAGTAGGTATTGTTGTTGGTGGTGGTAACCTGTATCGCGGTAGCCAGCTACAAAAAGATGGCCTGGTGGGTCGTGTAACTGGCGACCAGATGGGTATGCTGGCTACAGTCATGAACGGTTTGGCACTGCGTGATGCTTTGGTGCGCCGTAATATTAAAACCCGTTTAATGTCTGCTTTGCCAATTGGTGCTGTAGTTGAGTCTTACTCAAGCCGTGATGCAATCCGTCACCTGACTCAGGGTGAAGTATGTGTATTTGTGGCAGGTACAGGTAATCCGTTCTTTACGACAGACACTGCTGCCTGTTTACGCGGTATCGAAATCGAATCAGATTTGATCTTGAAAGCAACCAAGGTAGATGGCGTATATAACAAAGATCCAAGCAAGTACGAAGATGCAGTGAAATATGACACTTTGACTTTTGACCAGGTTCTGGACGAAAAGCTGGGTGTGATGGATTTAACAGCGATCTGCTTGTGTCGCGACCACAATGTACCACTACAAGTATTTGATATGAATAAATCTGGTGCATTGCTTTCCGTCGTTATGGGCGAAAAAGAAGGAACTCACGTTACCAATTAATGACGTGAGCACCAAAGCACTTTATACTACACGCTAATTTAGTAATAACCTCTTTTAAAGAATTAAGTAAGGAAGATCATATGATTAACGATCTTAAAAAAGACGCAGAAGAGCGTATGAACAAGTCACTTGAATCGTTGGAACACGGTTTTGCTAAAGTTCGTACCGGACGTGCGCATCCCTCGATTCTAAACGGTGTCATGGTTCCTTACTATGGCTCTGATGTGCCATTGAACCAGGTTGCAAACGTAGGTGTTGAAGATTCACGTACTTTGCTGGTTCAGCCATTTGAACGTTCAATGGTGGCGGCAATTGATAAGGCGATCCGTGAATCTGATCTGGGTCTGAACCCGATTACTGCGGACGCGATCCGTGTGCCAATGGCAGCTCTGACTGAAGAAACCCGTCGTGACATGCAGAAAGTTGCACGAAACGAGGCTGAAAATGCCAAAGTTGCCATCCGTAACATCCGTCGTGATGTATTAGGCGATATCAAAGCATTGTTGAAAGAAAAAGAAATTTCTGAAGATGATGAACGCCGTGCTTCTGACGACATTCAGAAAATTACAGACAAATTTGTTGCTGAAGTAGACAAACGCTTGGCTGCGAAAGAAGCTGAATTGATGAAGGTCTAATTCATCGATGACCGCTGCTGAAGAAAATTCCTGTCTTCCAAAACATGTTGCCATCATTATGGATGGCAACAATCGTTTTGCCAAAAAAAATCAGATGCAAAAAGGTGACGGGCACCGTGAAGGAAAAACGGTTCTGGATCCTATCGTCGAACATTGCAGAAAAAGAAATATCCAGGCTTTAACTGTCTTTGCATTTTCCAGTGAAAACTGGAACCGTCCCCAATATGAAGTAGACCTGCTCATGAAGCTGTTGGAAGACACCATTCATGAACAGTTGCCACGTATGGAAAAATTTAACATTTCCTTGCGATTTATTGGTGATCGGTCGCGTTTATCTCCTGAACTGCGGGCACTGATGTTGCAAGCAGAACAAAGGACTGCTAATTTCGATAGTATGACGCTCACCATTGCAATCAGCTATGGTGGAATGTGGGACATGGCACAAGCTGCGAAGCAGATTGCTGCGGATGTTTTAACAAATAAATTAGATCTTGAAGCAATTGATACTGATATGTTTGGTCAATATGTCAGTCTGAGTGACTTGCCGCCTGTTGATCTGCTGATTCGTACTGGTGGAGATTTCCGCTTGTCCAATTTCCTGCTCTGGCAGGCAGCATATGCAGAGCTGTATTTTACTGAGACCTTATGGCCAGAATTTACCATAGAAGAGTTTGACGATGCACTTGCTGTGTTTGGTGGTCGCGAACGTCGTTTTGGTAAAACATCAGAGCAGATTCATCAAGAAAGACTTGAGAATTAATAAATGTTTGAGCGGATTATAACCGCATTGGTACTGGTAGCAGTTGTACTTAGTTGCATGTTTGCTACCGAATCACATTATCCAATGTTCGCATTGATGGTTGTGGCTGCCGGGGTGGCAGGCTATGAGTGGTTTAAACTCATGCCTCGAAAATTTAAACATGTCGTCAAACCTGTTGCTTGGGGATATGGAGTGCTCACTGCAGCACTCTCCGCTTTGGCATTGTATTTTGCCGAGGTCGCCTTATTGTTATGGGTAGCTTCTATTGTTACCTGGTTACTCAGTATTTACTGGGTAAAAACCTACCCTGAATATGATGGCTGGTACAATAACAGTCTGCATGGCATCGGGGTGGTGTTAATTTCCGCTGCGGTTACTGCAATTTTCTCGGTCTGGCAAAGTTCACCTTGGTGGTTGATGTACCTGTTTTTACTGGTATGGGGCGCAGACAGCGGTGCGTATTTTGTAGGTCGTAAATTCGGCAAGAAAAAACTGGCGCCAGATGTCAGTCCTAACAAGTCTATAGAAGGACTTTATGGCGGTATTGTTACTTCAATGCTGATCGTGACTGCAGTTGCTTTGCTTTATCTGGATATGACTTGGCCAGAACTGATTTTATTCCTTATTTTGTCAGTGGTTACAGTATTTAGTTCGGTGCTGGGAGACCTGTTTGAATCCATGATCAAACGTCGTGCCGGTATTAAGGATTCAGGTCGAATTTTGCCAGGGCATGGCGGAGTACTGGATCGTATTGATTCTTTGCTTGCTGCAGCTCCAATCTTTGCAGCAGGTATGGCTGTTTTAAAACTTATTGGTGTAGATTTATAAATGTCACAAGCAGTTTGTATACTGGGTGCTACAGGTTCCATCGGTCAAAGTACTTTAAAAATCTTACAGCGACACCCTGAAGCATACTCGGTTTTTGCTGTGACCGCGCAAAGTCGTATTAATGAGCTGGTCGAAATTTGCCGTCAATACCATCCTAAAGTGGTGGTGGTGCCAGCTGATAAAGTAGATGAACTCTCAAAACGACTCCAGCAACACCATTTATCCGATATTGAAATTCTGCATGATGAAGCCGGTTTAATTGCAGTGGCTGAACATACTGATGTCGATATTGTGATGGCAGCCATTGTTGGTGCAGCAGGCTTGTTACCAACCTTGGCTGCGGTGAAAGCAGGTAAGCGCGTACTGCTGGCCAATAAAGAAGCCTTGGTCATGTCGGGTGACATCATGATGCAGGCGGTGCGCGATCATGGTGCTTTATTGCTTCCTGTTGATTCTGAACACAATGCAATTTTTCAGTGTCTGCCCCAGCATTATTTTGAAGCAGAGCGTCACGGTAAACCAAAACTGGGTGTATCCCAGATTTTGCTGACCGCATCAGGTGGTCCATTTCTAAACCACAGCATGCAGCAACTTGAGGTAGTTACACCTGCCCAAGCCTGCAAGCATCCCAACTGGTCTATGGGTCAAAAAATTTCAGTCGATTCTGCTACCTTGATGAATAAAGGTTTGGAATTGATCGAAGCCTGCCATTTGTTTGCAGTTCAAGAACAATTTGTTACAGTTGTTGTGCATCCACAGAGTATTATTCACTCAATGGTTCAATATGTAGATGGTTCGACTTTGGCACAAATGGGTAATCCGGATATGGGCACGCCTATTGCACATGCTTTGGCATGGCCTGAGCGTATCAGTACGCATGTGGCACCGCTGGATCTGTTTATGCATTCACAACTCAATTTTCAAGAACCGGATGTAGTCCGTTTCCCTGCATTAAAACTGGCACGTCAGGCCATGCAGAGTGGCGGAATTGCACCTACGATTTTAAATGCGGCCAATGAAATTGCAGTTGCTGCATTTTTAAATCAACAGATCAGATTTACTCAAATTCCTCAAGTGGTTGAGCATGTTCTGAATCAGATGGACAATCAGCCCGCACATGATCTGGAGGCTATCTTGCAAGCAGATCAAATGGCACGAGGTTTATCACAGCAGTATGTTGTGAATAAAGGAAGTTAAAACATGAGCGCCTTGTTTATTATTGCAGCCGCAATCCTGTTACTCGGTCCCTTAATTGCGATTCATGAGTTTGGTCACTATATTGTAGCGCGTAAACTGGGCGTTAAAGTTCTGGTCTATTCCATTGGTTTTGGACCGACCTTATTAAAATGGACCTCGAAAAAATCTGGAATTCAGTACCAATTGTCTGCCTTGCCTTTGGGCGGGTACGTCAAAATGCTGGATGAGCGAGAAGGCAATGTCGCTGAAGAAGATTTACCGAAAGCCTTCAATCGGCAGCATCCGTGGAAGCGGATTGCCATTGTGGCCGCGGGTCCGTTGATCAACCTGATTTTTGCAGTCCTTCTGTTTTGGGTGCTGTTTTTACCGGCACAAGAACAACTCAATACCCGGGTAGGCAAAGTTCTTCCAAATACTCCTGCTGCGACCGTACAGATGCAGCCAGGTGACAAGATTGTAGCTGTGGATGGCACTCAGGTAGAAACCTGGGAAAAACTCAATTATGCCTTGGTAGATCGTGTTGGTGAAACTGGCGTGGTTTCTATACAGGTGGACCGTGCGGGTGAGAACAAACAGTTCCAGTTGCCGATTCAGGAATTCCTCAAAGATCAAAGCCAGTCACCACTCGATAGTCTGGGCTTCTTGCCATATCGTCCACAGATTCCGGCAGTCATCTCCAAACTCAGCGATGATGGAGCAGCCATACGTCAAGGCTTGAAAGAGGGTGACAAGATTCTGGCCATTGATGGTGTGCAGATGAAAGACTGGTTTGATGTCGTACAGGTGGTGCAGGCATCTCCAGAAAAGTTGCTTAAAATTGATGTACTACGTGGAAATCAGGTGGTTCAGCTTGAGGTCATGCCGCAAGGCAAACGTGACAATATGGGGAATGTGACCGGTATGCTGGGCGTGCAAAGTGACCCGGGTAAAATTAACATTCCTGCAGAATATAAGCAGACCATCCATTATACGCCAGGTGAAGCGCTGGTCATGGCATTTGATAAAACAGCACATTTATCTTCAATGATTCTGAACTCGATTGTCAAAATGGTGCGTGGCCTGATTGGTCTGGATAATTTATCAGGACCAATTACCATTGCCAAAGTGGCCGGGCAGAGCGCAGAAATGGGTTGGGAAACTTTTATTTCCTTTATGGCCCTAATGAGTGTAAGTTTAGGAATATTAAACCTATTGCCTATTCCAATGCTTGATGGTGGACATCTGGTTTACTATTTTGTTGAATTAATTCGTGGTAAACCTGTTTCCGAACAAATACAATTGGTTGGACTAAAAATTGGTATGGTACTGCTCGGCAGTATGATGCTTCTGGCATTATTTAATGATTTTATGCGTTTATAACAACGTAGATGGAATAAATTAACAGCGGAAAAGACTGGCATGCAGCACACACATTTATTTATGCCTCTGGCACTCGTTAGTGCAATGGCAGTAGCACAACAAGTATATGCAGCAGATGAATTCATTGTACAAGATATAAAATTTGATGGATTAGTACGTTTAACTCCTGACAATGTGTATGGCCTAGTGCCGATTAACAGTGGTGATCGGGTCAATGATCCTATCATCTCTAATGCAATTCGTAGCTTGTATGCATCAGGCCTGTTTGATGACATTAAAGCTGTTCAGCAAGGCAATACTTTGGTTTTCCAGGTGGTTGAACGCCCAGTCATTTCAAAAATTGAATTGAAAGGCAATAAGCTGATTCCTAAGGAAGCACTTGAAGATGGCCTGAAGAAAATGGGTCTGGCTGAAGGTGAGGTACTGAAGAAGTCAGCATTACAAACCATTGAAACTGAACTTGAACAGCAGTACATGCAGCAAGGTCGTTATGATGCGGATATTACAGTTAAGACAACTCCTCGACCAAATAACCGGGTTGAATTGCTAATTGATTTTGTTGAAGGCAAAGCAGCCAAAGTTTTCGATATCAATATTATTGGTAATACTGTATTTAAAGAATCCGATATCAAGCAGGCTTTTGCAGTAAAAGAAAGTGGCTGGAGTTCTGTCATTTCCCGAAATGACCGTTATGCACGTGAAAAAATGGCGGCAAGCCTTGAAGCTTTGCGTGCCATGTACCTGAATCGCGGTTATATCAACTTTAATATTACCAATTCTAGTCTTAATTTGAGTGAAGATAAAAAGAATGTCTTTATCGAAGTTTCTGTGGATGAAGGTGAGCAGTTTAAATTTGGTCAAACCAAATATTTAGGCGATGCGCTTTATAAGACTGAAGAATTGCAAGCCTTGCAAATCTTTAAAGAAGGCGAAATTTATTCTCAGGAAAAGGTCAACGCGGTTAAGCAGTTATTGTTACGCAAATATGGTAATGCGGGTTATTACTATGCCGAAGTCAACGTTGTTCCTCAAATTAACAATGACACCAAAATGGTTGATCTGAATTACTATATTAATCCGGGTCAGCAGGTTACGGTACGACGTATTAATTTTACCGGTAACAATAAAACAGCCGATGAAGTATTACGCCGTGAAATGCGCCAGATGGAAGGTGCATTGGCAAGTAATGAGAAGATTGACCTTTCTAAAGTGCGTCTGGAGCGTACCGGCTTCTTTAAAACCGTAGATATTAAACCGGCACGTATTCCTGGTTCGCCGGATCAGGTAGATCTGAATGTTGCAGTCGAAGAGCAGCATTCAGGAACCAGTACCTTGGCGGTTGGTTTCTCGCAAAGTGGGGGTGTTACATTCCAAGCTGGTTTAAGCCAGACCAATTTCTTGGGTACCGGTAATAGTGTATCGATCGATTTATCACGTTCTGAAACGCAAGATTACTATAACCTGAGTGTGATGGACCCGTACTTTACGATTGATGGTGTGCGTCGCGGTTATAATCTTTATTATCGTAAAACCAAGCTGGATGATGACTATAACGTCAACAACTATGTAACAGACAGTTTTGGTGGTGGGATCAACTTTGGTTATCCAATTGATGAGAACCAGAGTGTGAGTATGGGGCTGAATATTGACCAGACCGAAGTAACAACTGGTCCGTATGTATCTACTTATGTACGTGACTATTTGTTATCGAAAGGTGGCAAGGCCACTAATCGCCGGACTGATGTGTGTACAGCCTATCTGTATTCTCAGGCAGATTTAGATGTGTTGGATAAAAAGCCGAGACCAACAAATCCACCTGAAGGTTATGACATCAAAGACAAGTGTCTGGATGCCGATCGTCAGACAGCGAACTTGGTTGATTTTGATGACCAGTTCAAAGGTGACTTCTTAACCTACAATTTGAATTTGGGATGGTCTTATAATACCTTAAACCGCCCGATGTTCCCGACAAGTGGTATGTCACATCGAATCAATGGTGAAGTCGCATTGCCAGGCAGTGATGTGGAATACCAAAAACTGACTTATGATGCGCAGGCATTCTTCCCGCTTGGAAAAGATTTTATCCTGCGCGGTTATGGCAAGTTGGGTTATGGTAATGATCTGCCATTCTATAAGAATTTCTTTGCAGGTGGTTTCGGCTCGGTTCGTGGCTATGATAACAGTACACTGGGTCCTAGATATCCAGGCGTAACTTTTAATGAAACCAATCAAAGAGATTGGGATCCTGAAGAAGTCGGTGGTAATGCTTTAGTGCAGTTTGGTACTGAACTGGTGCTTCCTATTCCGTTCAAGGGAGATTGGGCACGTCAGGTTCGTCCAGTCCTGTTTGCTGAAGGTGCACAAGTATTTGATACACAATGTGATGTACCACGTGGTGAGATATATGTTAATAGTCAGGTTGGCCGGGTAGATGCCAAACAGTATTGTAAGGACAACTTCGGTTTTGATGTGGATAATATGCGTTATAGCGTAGGTGCTGGCTTTACCTGGATTACCATGATTGGGCCATTATCATTGAGCTATGCTTATCCATTGAATAAAAAAGACGGCGATGAAACCAAAAATATCCAGTTTGAAATTGGACGTACTTTCTAAGAGTCTCAGGAAATCCTGAAGGTAGATTTTGCTCATGAGGTTTAAAAACTTTGTGAGCAAATTTTTTTGAATGAGTAAGAATATGAAAAAAATGATTATGGCGATGAGCCTGGCTTTAGCGAATATTGCTCCTATAACTAATGCGGCCAGTATTGGGGTAATTGATCTGGAACGAGTGGTTGAGGGGAGTACATACCTGAAACAACAAAATTCGATATTCCAGCAAAAAATTCAACCGCAAACGACCAAGATTGAGCAGCTCAGTAAAGAACTAGAAGCTTTACAGCAACGTGCTCAGTCAAATACCAAATTGACTGATGCAGAAAAACAGCAAATGTCTGCCCAGTATCAAACCAAGTTTCAGGAATTAAACCAGCTCCAGCAATCTGTGCAGAGTAGTGTTCAGGGTTCAATTAAACAGATTCGCACCATATTTGATGCACGTGTCAAGTTAGTTGCTGAGCAACTGCGCAAAGAAAATAACCTGGATGGGATTTTAAATAAAAATTCAGCACTTGCTTATGACGCTAAATATGATTTAACTGATAAAATGATTCAAAAGGTTAATGCAATTAAGTAATCAATGAATCATCAAAAACTTCAGTTAGCTGATCTCGCTCGTCTTGTACAAGGCGAGTACGTAGGTCAGGCAGATTTGTGTTTGAGAGGTCTGGCAAGTCTTGAAAAGGCAACTTCTCAAGACCTGGCATTTGTTAATGCAGATAAATATCTGGAACAGGCTGCTCAGAGTCAGGCGGGCGCTTTGATTGTAACTGCTGAATTAAAAGAGCAGCTAAGGTCCCAGCACAACTTTATTATAGTGGCCAATCCTTACCTGGCTTTTGCTATTCTGACTCACGTTTTTGAGAAAAAGAATACGAATCGGGGCATTGAGAGTACTGCACAAATTCATCCATCTGCCATCATTGCTGACAGTGCCTATATTGGACATTATGTAGTAATTGGCGAGAACTGCGTAGTGGGTGAAAACACGATTATTCAGTCGCATGTCCAAATAGATAATCAGGTTGAAATTGGTAATGACTGTTTTATTGATGCACATGTCACATTGACCGGTGAAACCAAAATCGGAAATCGTGTTCGCATTCATGCCAATAGCGTGATTGGCAGTGAAGGTTTTGGTTTTGCTCCTTATCAAGGTAAATGGCATCGTATTGCCCAGTTGGGTTCGGTGCGCATTGCCGATGATGTCCGGATTGGTTCAAACTGTAGTATCGATCGCGGTGCCTTGGATGACACGATTTTGGAACAAGGTGTCATTATTGATAATCTTGTGCAAATCGCCCATAACGTCAAGATTGGTGCTAATACCGCTATTGCGGCTAAATGCGGTATTGCAGGTAGTACCACAATTGGCAAAAACTGTATTCTGGCAGGTGCTTGTGGTGTATCAGGACATCTAGATATAGTCGATAATGTGACATTAACTGGAATGTCAATGGTGACAAATAACATTACTGAAGCTGGTACATATTCTTCAGGTATGGGATTGCTGCCAAATCAGCAATGGAAACGCACGGTGGTTCGTTTAAGACAATTAGCAGATGTGCCATTGACCCAATTGGTAAAACGATTAGATCATATGCAATCTCAAATTGAGTCCATTGAATCAACATTTAAGTTGCGTAAATAATTATGATGATAGAGTCGAATTTGCCTACATTCACGAAGCCTGAATTGCCAATGAATATTCAAAAGATTCGTGAATATTTGCCCCATCGTTATCCATTTTTACTGGTTGATCGCGTTGTTGAGATTACCGAAAATGGCATTGTTGGTTATAAGAATGTCTCAATTAATGAAGAGTTTCTGCAAGGCCATTTCCCGAATTATCCCATCATGCCGGGTGTGCTGATTGTAGAGGCATTGGCTCAAATTTCTGGAATCTTGGGCTTTGTGATGAATAATGAAGTTCCAAGCGAGGGTTCATTGTTCCTGTTTGCGGGTGCGGAGAGGGTTAGATTTAAAAAACAGGTGGTTGCAGGTGACCAATTGGTTTTAAAATCTGAATTAGTGATGCATAAACGCGGCATTTACAAATATAATTGTACTGCCACAGTAGATGGCGTCGTCGCAACAACCGCGGAAATTATGGTTTCGCATCAGAAAGTCGAGCAGGCATGAGCAATAATCCCCTGATTCATCCAACTGCCATTATTGATTCATCAGCAGTCATTGCTGCCGGTGTAGAAATTGGTCCTTATTGTATTGTTGGGCCAAATGTCACTATTGGGGCGGGTAGCAAACTTCATTCACATGTCGTGGTGGGAGGCTATACGCGTATAGGTGAATATAACGAAATTTTCCAGTTTGCCAGTGTGGGCGAAGTTTGTCAGGATCTAAAATACGCAGGTGAAGAAACCTGGCTGGAAATTGGTGATCATAACAAGATTCGCGAGCATTGCAGTCTGCATCGTGGTACGGTCCAGGATCAAGGTATAACCAAGATTGGCAGTCATAATCTGCTCATGGTGAATACGCATATTGCTCATGACTGTATGGTCGGTGATTATAATATTTTCGCCAACAATGTCGGTGTGGCTGGTCATGTGCATATAGGTGATTACGTCGTCATTGGCGGTAACTCTGGAATCCATCAGTTCTGCAAGATTGACTCTTATAGCATGATTGGGGGTGCATCATTAATTCTAAAAGATGTCCCGGCTTATGTCATGGTTTCAGGCAATCCGGCGCATGCATTTGCCATGAATGTCGAAGGTATGCGTCGTAAAGGCTGGTCGAAAGATACCATTAACGGTTTGCGTGAATCCTTTAAGCTGATTTATAAATCGGGATTAACCACTCAGGAAGCGGTTGAGAAAATCCGTGGCGAAATTCTTCCAGAAGTTCCTGAAGCACAACGTCTGATTGATTCACTTGAGCAGTCTAAGCGTGGCATCGTGCGCTAAATGACAGAATTAAAAAAAGACACCTTCATGGTGTCTTTTTTGTTTTAGAACTTTCTATTTTACTTAAGAAATTTTATTTCCTCTGCTTTCGGATAATTCTTCAATAACTTTGTTTTATATTGCGATGCAAGCGTAGCATTCTTTTCGACATCTTTGCTGATGTTATAAAGCTGATACAGGGCAGTAGAGGCTTTTGCCGAATTTGGATAGCGGTCCACTACAATCAGATAATTTCGTTTCGCTTCAGCAAATTTTGGCGGGTCGATCGCCAGATTGAATTCTGCTAACCAGAAATAAGCATTGCTGATATAAACGCTATTCGGATTGTTTTTAATAAAGTTTTGCATGGGTGCAATGGCTTTGGCTGCACCGCCATTTTTATAAGCATCTAAAGCCACGGTATAAGCTGCTTTTTCCAGCTCAGCAGGTTGCTGTCCGCTGCTTGCTGTATTGACCTTATTTGCGCTTAGGCTGGGTGCAGTATCCTGTGGGTTTTCCTCCGTTGGATTGTCTTCAGCAGGTTCAATTTTTTGCTGTAACAGTTCTAGGCGCTGATCGAGATCGGCATAACGATTGTTCAGTTCATTTTTAAGCTGCGCAATCTCATTTTCCTGTTCCTCTATTTTACCGCGCAAAATCCGCAGATCATTCTCGAGCTGCTGGTTCTTTTGCATGATTTGCCAGCTGGTATTGGTTTGAACGGCTGGAGCTGCGCCAGCAGGGATTGCGGCTGGGGTATTGACTGCAGTCTGGTTGCTGGTTTGACTCAAGCCACGCGATTCAATAGGAATATTGGCAAATAGAGGAATGGTAAAGAGTGCTGTCACTGCACACAATACGGTCTTTTTAAGCATCATAAAATTTCCATAATTCTTTGTGAGATGCGGATCCGCTACTCATCTTTTCAAGATAGATCATTGATATACGTTGCACACATTAAAAACGGCATTTTTAGAAAATGCAACAAGGTTTTACAAAGATCATGTGAATCTGAGTATTGATGGATTGATTGTGAAGATTGCTCCCAAAGCTGCAGAAATATCGATATTGTTTTTAAAATAATCAAACGGATAGCTGAAAGGGGTATTTTAAGAAACAAGGCTTGCAACTTGATTAAAAATCTCTATACTCTGTTTTTGTAATGGTAGCCCTGCTGGTTACTTCGCAATTGTACTCTATGAACCCCGCCAGGACCGGAAGGTAGCAACGGTAGTAGAACTATGATGTGCCGGAGCTTTGCTGGTAGGGTTGCCACCATATTCTTATTATAATAACAATGCAACTTCGCAGTTTTATATTTTCACATATCATTCCTTTTTCAATATCCTCACACAGCATTATCTTATTAGTTTAATGATTAAATCATTATTAGTTTATATTGTGCTTTACTTTATTTTCTCAACTATATGGGATTAAATATTTAATTCATTAAGGCTTTCAAAAAAAAGATAAGAGTTAATCTTCTGCTTTACGGTTAATTGCCTTGATAATCGCATCCATTTCAAAACCACGATACATCAGGAAACGGATCTGTTTGGCTTTGAGCTTAGGATCTTTAGTGACTTCTATTCCATATTTTTTTACTTTTAGCTCGTAGGCCTGCTGTACCCAGTCGGTTTCCTTGAGTTCTTCCGAAATAAGCGCGGCATCAATCTTTTTACTCTTGAGTTTCATTTTAATTTGATTGGGGCCTTTGCCTTTACGCTTTTGACTCGACAACATGGTTTCCGCTACGCGCTGATCACTTTGATAGTTCTCACGGGACAGCTCTTCAACCAGATTAATAACTTCATCACGATGCTCTGCATAGAGGGCGAGTTTCTCTATCAGTTCAGCTTTGGAATATTCCTTGCGCGTCAGTACCGCAAAAGCATAAGAACGTAAACGTGAGCCAGTCAGTCCTGGTTTTTTTTCATCTTTGGCTGATGATGAAGAAAACAGGCGTTCCTCGGGATCAAATTCAGGAGTGTCTTGCAGCGCTGTTTTTGCAGGTCGAGTATGATCTTCAGTATCGCCAAACTGCTGTTTTAAAGTTTCATAATCGAGCAGTTTGCTAAATTTCGCGTCTGACATGATTCTCTCGGATTTTACATTCCATATATAATAACAAAACGCCCCGTAGGGCGCTGTGTCTTGACGTTTATAGATGATGCATCTAATAATATCACGCATCTAAAAAGTCGGGCTCTTCCTTGCTATTGTCTTCTTCAACAACCACTGCTTTAGTCAGAAGCTGGTCGCGAATCAGTTTTTCAATCGTCTGAGCCATTTCTTTATGCTCTTCCAGATAACGGATGGTGTTGTTCTTACCTTGGCCAATTTTTTCGCCTTGATATGAATACCACGCACCGGCTTTCTGCACGATTTCTTGCTGTACAGCAAGGTCGATCAATTCACCTAGATGGTTAACACCTTTACCGTAAAGAATCTGGAATAGTGCTTCCTTGAACGGAGGCGCCATTTTGTTTTTCACGACTTTGACTTTGGTTTCAGACCCAACAATCTCGTCACCTTCTTTCACTTGTCCAATACGACGAATATCCAGACGTACAGATGCATAGAACTTCAGTGCGTTACCACCAGTTGTGGTTTCAGGGCTACCGAACATGACACCAATCTTCATACGAATCTGGTTAATGAAGATCACCATGCAGTTTGAGCGTTTGGCATTACCGGTAATTTTACGCAGTGCCTGGCTCATCAAGCGGGCTTGCAGACCCATATGCGAGTCACCCATTTCACCTTCAATTTCAGCGCGCGGAGTCAAGGCAGCCACGGAATCGACAACGATCATGTCGATCGCGCCAGAACGCACCAGCATGTCTGCGATTTCAAGTGCCTGTTCACCGTGATCGGGTTGCGATACCAGCAGGTTGTCGATATCTACACCCAGTTTGCGTGCATATTGAGGATCAAGTGCGTGTTCTGCATCGATGAATGCACATGTACCGCCTGCTTTTTGACACTCTGCAATTGCTTGCAGAGTCATTGTGGTTTTACCTGAAGATTCAGGACCATAGATCTCGACGATACGACCTTTAGGTAAACCACCAATACCGAGCGCGATATCCAGCGTTAAAGAACCTGTAGACACAGCTTCAACTGCCTGAACGGTATTGTCACCAAGACGCATAACTGTATTTTTACCAAACTGTTTTTCAATCTGGCTTAAGGCAGCATTGAGCGCCTTGTTTTTATTCTCATCCATCTTACAACCTCAATACGATGTCACTAAGTTAGTACTCAAGTGGATGTCTTAAATTAGAGCTTTGTTCCACAGGTGTATAGTGACAGAATTTTCCCTAGTGTTCTATAAAAGTCAGCGCATGTACGACATATTCTGACGCTTAAATTTAATCGTCATTATAGGACCATGACTCATCAAAATTCTGACTATTTTCATTTTTAAATTTACTGATGTCACGACGATCTTTCTTGCTTGGACGATGGTCGGGACGAGCTAGATTATGCAACTTTCTTTGTGATGTAATCAATTCCCGACGTGCAATACTGACTTCGGTTTCTTCATACAGTTTTTGTGCCACCGGTGCAGGGCCACGAACATCAGAAAGTTCCTTAACCAGCACGGTTTTTTTGTCGATACCTTGCTGAATCGTCAGTTCCATACCGACGCGGACTTCGCGTGATACCTTGACACGTTCACCATTGTGATGAACTTTACCGCCTTCAATCGCATGTTTGGCAATCGAACGGGTTTTGAAAAACCGTGCTGCCCATAGCCATTTGTCTATACGCATGCCTACCGCATCTTCGGGTAAAGACGATTTACGCATATTTTATTTCTACCTCAGCCTGATTTAAATATGTGATTAAATCTGTTAATTGGTGCAGCATCGGGTAATTGCAAGTCTCGCGTGCGACTTTGGCTGAAGAGGGTTGCTGGATGCTCAACAGATTTTGAATGCCATAGGTTTTGGCGCCATTCAGGACTTTTTCAGTATCATCAATAAAATAAGCATGTGTAGGATCAAATGGATGCAGTGCATTCAGGCCTTGCCAGAATTCGACAAATTCTTTGGCATGCCCAATCGTTTCTGAGCTGACAATCACATCAAAATAATCTCTTAAATTCAAGTGATCCAGTTTGAAAGCTAGACCGGCACAGTCAGCGTTGGTGGCCAGCCAGATGGGATAGCCGTTATTTTTGAGATAATCCAGTAATTCAAGACAGTGAGGGCGTAAAGCGACTTTATCTTTATGTTCAATTTGCATGGCCAAAACATCAACTCCGACTTTCGCCGTCCAGAAGCGCGAGGAGTACCAGTTTAAAGTGTGATTATGTTGCTGATAAAATGCAAAGAGTATCGCTTGGCTTTGTTCCAGGCTACAGCCATGAGTTGCTGCATAACGTACAGGCAATAACTCGTTCCAGATAAAATCATCGTAGGCAAGGTCAAGTAAAGTACCATCCATATCGAAAATTATAGTCGGCTTTTGCATTCAAGATTCTCCAAAGTTTTTCAAAGTTCAACAAAGCATATAGAAAAGCTTTAGATTCAATAGAATTACTCAATTTTCGCGTTCTTTAACGACAATCAAATAATTTCAAAGTTCAACAAAGTCATTTACCTTTCAAGAAAAAATATGTACATATGTGTGTACATAATTTCGCTCTGCCTGAATATGTACAGAGTATAGAACATTTGGACTGGAAAATTTAAATGGCTTTAAGTGATAGTTGGCTCAAATCCAACAATGGGAAACCGCGTGAAAAAGTTGAGGTGGTGACGGATCGTGATGGCCTGTCAGTTCGAATTACACCTAAAGGCAAAATCGTCTTTCAATATCGCTATCGTTTTGGCGGTAAGGCGAAAAGACTGGACTTAGGTACTTATCCCTTACTCAGTTTAAAAGATGCCCGGATACAGGTGCATAAATATAAAGCTGAGTTAGACCAGGGCAAGGATCCGATGCAGCTCAAACTGAAAGGGGAAAGCGACTATCTGAAACAGCTCACAGTCAAAGACATTTGTGATCTTTGGTTTAATACGGTGGCCATTCATAAAGTCTCATATAAGGATGATTATCGAGCCTTTGAGTTGCACGTTTACCCACGTATAGGTAGAAGGATCTGTGATGATGTGTCGCTGCAAGAATGGTCACAATTGCTTTTTGATATTGCTGCAGATGCTAGAACCGTATCGATCAAGGTGCTGGGCAATTTAAGAATGATCATGCGCTGGGGATGCATTCACGGAAAACTACAGCATCAGCCTATTCAGCACTTGAGAGCAGCAGATCTAAACGTAAAGAAAGTCAAACGGTCGCGTTATCTTTCAGAACAGGAAATATTCTGGGTGGTGCATGCTTCACTGCGATCGAATGCCATATCACCAAAAAACAAAGCCATTATTATCATGCTGCTGTTCTTTGGTTGTCGTGTTTCAGAATTAAGGTTGGCCAAGAAGTCTGATTTTGATTTTCAGGAAATGATCTGGCATGTACCACCAGAGAATCACAAGATGGGGGATCGCACCCATAAGCCGATTATCCGGCCAATCATTCCGCAAATTGTGCCATTTATTAAGTATGTCTTTTCACTCTCACCAGATAGCTGTGAATATGCTTTCCCGAACTTGAAGGGTAAAGCCTATACCATGCTGGCCAAAAGCTTTCAGACCACTATACCTATATATGTGAATGAGAATGTGCGTAAACGTTTTGGGGGGGAGATCCAGCACTGGACCACGCATGATTTACGCAGAACCATGAGAACGCATATATCAGAACTGGCACCACCGCATATTTGTGAAATTATGCTTGGCCATGGTTTACCTGCGGTGTGGGGAACTTATGATTTACACGAGTATTTAGATGATCAGGCGCAGGCGTATGAAAAGTGGTTTTTCAAGCTCTGCGCCATATTGGACAATTACGAGCGCTTTGATATCAAAGGCTGTATTTCAAGTGATTCAAGCAATCCGTTGTCTCTTTCCCAGGCATCCACGGCTTTAATGCCATAGCGGCTGCTTGAGCGCCCATGTGCTTTGATCACTGGTTCAGGAAAATCCTTTTTATTGCGCCAGTTGATCAAAGTGCCTTTTGTTACCCCATAACGCTTCAGTAACTCAGGCGTTGAGATATATAAAACCATCAAGACACCTCCTTTAAAACCTTCAAGTATTCCGCTTTTGCATTCGCCCAATTCGCTGCATCGTATGGACTTAAACCTTGTGCTTTGCACCAGTTGGTGCACCAGAGGAATTGAGCATCATCAAAGTTCATTGGCTGACTCCTGTGCTTTGATCACTTTCGGAAGTGGCAGCCAATGAGTAGGCGGTTCGTCTTGGCAGTTAGGCCAATATTCGTTGTAATCCTCATCAAGTGTTAAATATTCTTTTTCTGGATCTATATCGGCAGCGTAATCCCAGCAAACCAAAACAGTTTCATCTACTGGCGGCAAGCTATCCTCAACAGAAATCCATTTCGGCACCGCTTGATTTTTGGCTTCATTCAGCCAGCTTAAAGTTAGGTGGATTAAGCTTTCAAAGCTCATATCGTCGCTTTCAGTGCCTTTTTCTTTGCTACCAATACTGAACTGGATGGAAGATATATCTACACCTTCATTTTTGAGTAAAGTGATTAGTGATTCGATAACAACTTCTGCACTAATAATTGTATTTTTAATATCCATCACGCCAATTCCTCTAAAAATTCTTTTCCGTGTTCCAGATACTGAGTCAGGAACGCTTTAAATACCGGCTGACATGGTTTATTCATCTTCAGGCCGATGATCTCAATCTGTTTGTGCTTCATCTTCCAGGCTGTTAAATGGTCGCCTTTGCTAACGCCACGGTATCCATTTCTAACCAACCAGTTTTTAAACGGTGTCACTAAACTGAATGGAATTACTTTCATATTTATTTCCTTTCAGACCACACCCGAAGGTGTGGCCAGATCCGTGTTAGTTGCTTTGGAACATATCGAACTGATCTTCGATCAATTTCTTTTTCTGCGCGTAGGCTTGCAGTAATTCCTGTTGATGCTCATTGGTCAAATTCGGCTTAGCTGCATTCATTTGCTGTGCAACTTGTCGAATGTCTTCACCGTTCTTGGCATCAGAGATCAGGAGGGTAAGACCGTTTTTAACTGATCCACTTTTGATCGGGTCTACAGCGGGCACTCGTGACGTTTCAAACTTGGCGCGCACTTCTTCAATGTTGTCTGTTAAATACTTTGCATCACCCTGATTTAATGCACCGTCATTTTCGATCTGTTCTTCGATATCCAGTACATCAGCCAGTGACTTCGCCGTATTTAAAGCTTTGGCATAAGCACGTCTAAGCTCACTAGATCCAGGTTGTTTCTTTTGCTGTACCAGTGCTTCAGCTTCTTGCTGTAAGCGCTTTAATTCATCTACGCTTATGCCGTCATTTTCAGCCTGTTCTTTAGCCATGGCACTATCAGCAAGATGCTTTTCAATAGCAGTAATTTCTTTTTGCGCCCCTAACTCCAATTCCTTTTTATGAGCATCAGTTAATTCAGGATCTAATAGCGCTTTTTTAAGAGCATGTTCGATACCTTTTACAGCTGATGCACATTTAAAAGTTGCTAGATAGTGGGCCTTTACTTCTTTAGACTTTTTTTCATTCACAGCTGGCTTTTCTTCTGCAGCAACCTCTTTCACAACGTTTTGCTTAATGCTGTCCAAAGTTTGTGGCGTTTCTTGTTGTGTTGGCTCAGGTGTAATATCGATGATCGACTCAATTTCTTCTTCTTGAGTACGTAGACCCATAAGCAGATCTGGTGCATAGATACGGCCAAAGAATGAAGCAGCACGATAGCGAAGCATCTGTTCAGGCATTGATTGCCATTTACTACCGTTCTTTTGATACCAACCTTCTTTTACAGCCATTTCCATGGTGATAGGAGTTGATTCCAGACGTTCACCAGTCGCTTTTTCTACAACCCAAGCCACACACTTATAATTCTTAACGCGAGCAGTTTGATTTGATTCGACTGGTTCTTTTTTCTTAGTAGCCTGGTTATAAACCCATTCAGTCACAGCATATGGAATTTCTACTTCTTCATCACCGCCAGTGATATCAAAGCGTAAAGGGCTATAACGACCACTACTATTGATTGCAGCAATAATAAATTGGCTTGACCAGCTTGGACGACCGTCTACCAGGTAAAGGTTTTGCATGATCATCATTGGATCTGCACCTAAGCGCTGAGCCATATTCAAGGCAATAATGCAGTTAGATACGCCGTTTGGGTTTGCTTCAGGACGGAATAACCATTTTTTAGCCTGCTGGTCGTAGCGATCTTTAACCATGATTGTGTTGCGGAACGCTTCAGGAATGATCGTACTATTGGCCAAGCTTTCAGCCATGTGATGCATAGCCTGGAAGCCACGATATGTATTAAAGTTTGCTTCAACATTTTCAGGTTTACGTTGAGCGCGAAGTTGTTCAGTTGTCATTACTTGAGAAGTCATTGTGTTATTCCTTATATTTTAAAAATTAATTACTTACGAAATTTGCAGGTAGCGTACGCAGGGCAGAACTTTTCATTGCAGAGCATTGATTTAGAGTTGCCGTAAAACGTACCGTGTTTAATAATTTTGGCCGCATGGTGCAGTAGTCCTGGATCTTCTTCAGTACCCAGCAGTACTTCTGCAGGTGATTCAATTTCACCGATACCCACGTGCTGACCTTTATCTGTTTTGCCAGTAGTCAGGCCATAAATACGGG
Source organism: Acinetobacter sp. 197 (assembly GCF_048148385.1). Classification (NCBI taxonomy): domain Bacteria; kingdom Pseudomonadati; phylum Pseudomonadota; class Gammaproteobacteria; order Moraxellales; family Moraxellaceae; genus Acinetobacter; species Acinetobacter sp. 197. The sequence continues at coordinate 223,920 of NZ_JAYWZK010000002.1, read as the reverse complement.
CAGGGGCAGTTACTGGTTCCTGTAGAGCATGTGCAGCAAGTACGGTATAAATTCCCATTTGTGGTGCATGGCCAACGGTTTTTACTACGCCGTCATTAGCTACAGCAGCCTTACCGGTTTTGATATCAGAGATACCTAATTCACCATCTTCATTTTCATAAATGCGGTCGATGGTGCCAGTAAGTTCAATGCCTAGATCTGCAAGGATTAATGATTCACAACGTACTTCCACACCGATAAATTTCTGAGTAGGTGCAATGTGGGTGATGTACTTGTGCATCAATGACTGGCCAATTGACTCAGCAGAGTTTTGATCCAGATCCGACCAGTCGACTTCTTCATTGGGTTGCCAGATCTGGTGATGCAAAATTTCTTCGCATTCTTCCAGGCTAACTTCTTCACCAATCAGGTTTAGGTGATCCCACTGAGTTACAGCTTCGTGAATTGCGGTACCCAAGCGAGTGCGTGCACCAGCTGGATTGCGTTTGTTTAAAAGATTCTTTGCTTCCCAACGTGCAGGGCAATCAAACAGATCACCTAACGATGAAGCGCGGATCGGAATAATCCGGGTAGGATTAATGAAGGCATTCACTTGATTACCCTCCAAACGCCGCAGTAAGCAGGACACTAATAAGCATCCAGCATGCGATAGCGATAACAATGAAAATAAGGAAGTCACGAATGTCGGCTTTAATTTTTGCCCAGCGTGAGGTGCGCATTTCTTTAGCGGTAGGGTGCTGATACAGCACAGGCTTTGTATTGCTTTCGTTTTTCACGAAAGTCGGCATATTGCTATGGGATGGATATTGATTCATACTTATCTCGCTTTAATGCAAGCCCGCTAGATTTCCAGTCCATCGCGGGCTTTTTATTGGGTACGAGAAACAATTTAGCAAAATACTAAATTTAGTACAATACTAATTTAAAATAGAAATAGAAAAAAACTTTAGTTTTATACTAAATAATTGTTTTTTAAAGACATAAAAAAACCTGCTTTTTACAGCAGGCTCATGAAAAATATATTCTTATTTGCAGGATGACATTGGTATTTTTAAAGTATAGATTACGCTTCTTTCACTATTTAGGAAGTTGAGATGGAATTTTGCATTTAATTTCCTAAAAGTTTCACTACCTGCAAACTCCGATGAACACAAATAATTCTTATAATCTTGAGCTAGGCCAAAATTATATAAAATATATTCAGCATCTTTTTTAGTTTCAACTTCATCAAGTTGATAGTTTGTATAAATCCCGAATCTATTTATATTCACAGAAAAGATAGTGGTGTAAGCATCTATTCTAGAAGGAAACATATGTGCAACTTTATTTGTTACTCCACGAAGAACTTCATCTAAAGCTTTGTCGTTAATTACGCGGTATTGCGCATCAACAATGCCTTCCTTAATAAGGGCGCGGTCAAATTCAGTTTCTGCATGAGAAAAAGCACTAATCAACAAAGCTACTAACAAGAATAATTTTTTCATTATATTTCCCTGTATAAGGCTACTACTTTTCCTACAATTTTACAGTCATCGGTGAGTTTAGTTATTTGATCCGGCCAGTTTGGATTTATAACTTGAAGATAGCGATCTTTTCCTTCAATGATTAGTTTTTTAAAAGATGCGTCTAAATCGTTAGCACATACAACGATTACCAGATCGTTAGTTTTTAAATCTTCATTTTTGAAATCAGGGTTCACATATATCCTGTCACCTGGCTCGAATTTTGGAGCCATTGAAGGACCTTGAACATATAAGACATACCCATTGTCACCACACTTTCGATTTGCTGGAAGCCATTCATAAATGTATTCATCTTTGAGCGAGGTGTTTTGATTAACCCATTCTCTGGCTAGACCCCAAGATATGGTGGGAACCAAAAGGGTTTCTGAAAATGGATTTTTAGTTAAATCAATATTCTTTGTTCTCCTTCCTTCAAGAATATTTTTTGTAATAAAAAGATCATTTAAATGCGCATTGACTGCTTTTTTATGCTCATCATTACAATGAATTCTATCCATCCAACCATGTTCTAGATCATAAGCCTTTTCAATTTTTCGAGCTAAAGCAGTACCTACAGTAGCAGGCTTACCATTTTTGCCGACTGTTCCATTAATGATCTGACTTAAATATGCAGGTGCTGTACCTACAGTATGAGCAAAGTCTTTTTGCGAACCTGAAGCTTTTTCTTGAATTAGCTTTAAAAGGTTAGTCTTTCTGATTTCTGAAATATCCATAAATTTGATGATCTAGTAAAAAACTAAAAAAGGGAATGTGTGAAAAACTAAACTTTGGCTTGCAAATAGTTTAGTAAAATACTAAATTAAAGATGTTTTAATTTAGAGATAAAGCAATGCGTACTAAATCCATATCGAATCAAAAGCCACAAAAAGAGAAAGTTCACAGCTTACTGGTCCACTTAAAAGACTATTCCTCTGACAAAGATCGTAAAGATTTCGCCAAAAAATGCGGCACAACACTTGGCAACTTAAGCCAGATCGCATACGGAGGTAGTGTTTCCGCAAAACTGGCAAAAACAATTCATGAAAAAAGTGAACAAAAAGTTCTTTTAGAAGAATTACGCCCTGACATTTTTGCGTGAGGTAGTTTTCTATGTCTGAGAAACTTACTGAAAGCATCACTTTCAAATGCACGTATGAAGAAAAACGTGACTTGGAAGCAATTGCTAGATCTGAAAACAAAACTCTGTCTGAGCATATAAGAAGTTTGGGCATATCGAATATTTCTGAAGTTCGGGAACGTTTAAATAATCTCGCATCTCTTATGCGTCTGACCACAGATACCGTAGACACGCCTATTTTTGAATTAACACCTGAACCATTGATAAAACCTACCGGCACAAAAAATGCCCATCTGCGGGAACAGATGAGCATCTTTGCCATTCACTCAGAAAGTAAATGAGGCATGCAACAAATGTTGAATTTAACACGTATCGGGGAGGTTGTGAAGCCATGAATACTGCACAAGTAATTCCGTTTAAGAAGCCTTCACAACCAGCACAAGGGGCTGGGAAAAACATGTATAGCGATAAGTTTGATCAAGGCTATGTGATGTCTAGCCGCTTGTATCGAAAAGAAGTGTGGCCATTCATTAGTGATGCTGCACGTAACGTTTATGCGGAGCTGGAAAACCGTATTAACGGACATAACAAGGAGTCTGATTTTGTTAGCTACTCGCAGTTACAGGGTGGAGATCTTCCTGGTGCGCGCCAATTGAGTAGAAGAACTGTATCGACTGGCTTAAAGGAGCTTATAAAGCTAGGCGTTATCACTGTTTTAGCTGACGGGAAACAGGGCATGAAGTCCTATCGATTGAATGAGATTTCTCTGAAAGATCGGTTTACTAACGAAACTAGTTTACCTAGTACACCAGTTCACTTAGGAAACCAGACTGGTTCACCTAGTACACCAGTAACTAGTGTACCTAGTAAACACACAATAGATACTCCTATAGAATCTTTAGAAAATAATAAGAATAAAGCGCCGGCTGATTTTGTTCCTCAGGATCGCGGTGCTTTAAATTTTATTGATTACCACTCTGACGATCTAAAGCTGTACACCCTCGAAGAACTGGCAGGGAAATATCACATTAAGAATGATTTTATTTCTCAAGCAAAAGTCAGCTTTCCAAAACTGGAAGAAAAAACCCTTCTTCATGAAATCAACCGACTTGCTCGTTGGTCAGGTGGTAAACCTGCACGTCGTTCACAGGCTTGGATGGTTACTTGGTTAGATTGGTTGAACAAGATCGGATCTGACAAACCACAGGCAGCAAAACAACCTAAGGCTGAACAACCAAAACGCCATCGCTATGGCCAAGGTGTAATTCCACGAGGTGAATCATGAGCAATATTCAGTTATTCCAGGACGCATTCGTTGTTGATTTCCCACCTGAGATTGCAGATCAGGTCTTAGGTCGTATGCAAGCGCTGTACGGTGAAATGTTCGATAAGAAATACGGAAATATCAATCCAGCAGAGCTGCAATTCACTGTTTGCACAGTTTTGAACGGTTTGAAACCTGCAGAGTTACGCCGTGGTTTAGAGCGTATGAATTCTGAAAAATGGTGTCCATCACTTCCAGAGTTTCGTTCTTGGTGTGTGCATGACGGCGACTGGTGGACAGCTGAACAGGCATGGGCCAAAGCTTTAAATTTTGAAGCAGATCCGACCAATAAGATTACGACCTTGGCCAAACGTGCACTGGATGAAGTACGCCACATACTCAAAACCGAAGGGCAGAAAGCAGCTCACTTTGCATTCAGAGATATTTACAGCGATTACCTGGACAAAGCCAAGAAATCCGGACGCGTTCAAGTGATGTATGTACCACCAGTGAAGCCAGTAGCGATTGAGCATGACGAAAAGAATCGTAAAGGCGTGCCATGCCCACCTGAATTGGCAGCCATGGTCAAAGGAACGATTAAGCGTACGGGGAGAGTAGCGTGAAACTAAACCACCCGTTAATCCGGTATCACGGCGGAAAGTTCCGTATTGCTCATTGGATTATTTCTCAAATGCCAAATCACACTTGCTACACAGAAGTGTTCGGGGGAGCAGCTGGAGTTCTTCTGCAGAAGCCACGAGCATACGCTGAGGTCTATAACGACCTTGATGGTGACATCGTAAATCTTTTTAAGATACTTCGAAATTCTAGCTCGAGAGAACAGCTCATTGAGCAATTAATCTTAACGCCTTACAGCCGTGAAGAATTTGAAAACTCTTGGTTTGGTACTGAGGATTCAGTAGAACGTGCACGCCGTACGATCATCCGTGCTCAGATGGGCTTTGGATCGGCTGGTGCAACCAAGGGTATTACAGGATTTCGTATTGATACCAAGCGCCAGTACGGCACAGCTCAATCACTATGGACCACATATCCAGAACATCTAAGCCAGATTGGCCAGAGATTAAGTGGAGTTTTGATCGAGAACCGTCCAGCAATCCAGGTGCTTAAAGATCATGATGCTCCTACCACTTTGCATTATGTAGATCCGCCGTATGTTCACGATACTCGCTATGAAGGTGCTAAGACTGGCCGCGTTTATCGTCACGAGATGGATGATAAAGATCACCTAGAGCTTTTAAACACACTGATCAATCTGGAAGGAATGGTCATGCTTTCTGGATATCAATCCGATTTGTATGAAGATCTGCTGAAGGGTTGGAAAAAGGTAGAAATTAAAGCTCGTATTTCATCTGGTCGCGGTACAGATACCCGAATTGAATGCTTATGGATGAATCCAGCTGCTGCTCAACCTGATTTATTTGGGGCAACTGCATGACGATACGCATGAGCGAAAAACAGTTAGAAGTTCACTTGAACAAGCACAAATTTCGCAAGGAATGCGCGTCAGTGCAATTTAAAAACAAAATTGAAGCAAAGACACATGAAGCAGAACAAAACGCCGTAGACGAGAAACTAGAGCGAAATAGCGTAGGGGGTGAAAAAGTCATTTTAGATTTTAATTTGCCGGCTATCCCTCCATCGGTAAACCACTACTGGAAGAAATCTGGACGCGGTTTCAAGTTGAGTGATGAGGCAAGAGATTTTCATGATCTGGTCAGCATGTTGGTACCGCCAACCAGAACAGCAGCACGGTTAAAACTGGAGGTGACGTTTCATTTTCCGAATCGGTTAAGACGGGATATCGATAATTACTTGAAAGCAACGATTGATAGCCTGGTGAAGTGTGAGTTTTGTGTAGATGACGAACAGTTTGATGAGCTGATAGTACGCCGGGGCAATGTTGTAAAAGGCGGATTACTCAAAATAAAAGTGATGGAAATTTAAAGTGAATATAGGGGTTGCTATGGGAAGTTCTATGGGGCTGCAACTGGTCGGTGGAGAGTGTGGAGAGGGGGTATATACGAACTCTCCTCGCGCGCGCGCGCGTTTTATCAATCTGCATACCAGAAAGAAGGTCAAAGAGTTCAAGTTAAAACTTCGAAATTACAAGCGTCCAGACTTCAACCGCATGATCCTGGACTTAGGCAAATGCGGCTGGACACACGAAAAGATTGCAGACGTTCTGCCGGTGTCTGGTGCTTCTACAGTTTCAGAATGGGCGCGTGGTGGCGTTCCAAATTATGACAACGGCCATGCATTCATTTTGCTATGGCAAACAGAGACAGGCATTGTGCGCTACCCACTGGAAGGTGAATGGATGACATACAAATATAAGATTGGCCAGATGGATATTTTTGAAGACGGCGGCCTGTGTGATCAGGTCATTGATGAGTTGGATCGGGAGTTAGGGTTGTGAGTGATACGGTTTTTTATATCTGTGGAACGATTTTAATTTTGGCGTATTGGTTCAAAGAGCCAATCAGCAAGTTTATAGGTGGTTGATCATGCCACCTGACTACACCCACATTGAGAATGACGGCACGCCGTGGAAGGAATCCAACGGCGATTGGTTTTACTGGCGTGATGTATGGGGATGGGTTCAGTATGTCGGGCCGAAGAATAGTAATTTTTTTAATAAGTTTAGGTTAAGTTAGTACAATGACTGATTAATTAGAACATTAGAGGGTTGTTTATATGGATTTATGTGTTGTTGATTGGGGGGCAGTAGCAACTATTGCGGCCGCACTAATAGCATCATTTACAGCTATTTATGTTTATTTTCAATGGAAAAATCAGAAAGGTGCTGAAGTTATTGCGAATGAAGCGAAACAGAATATTCAGGATATTTTAGAAATTATCAAAGTGATTAGCTTAATACGAAAAAAAAGTTTTGATTCAGAAAGATCCAAAAACTTTGGCGATTTTAATAGACTTTATGAGTCTGTAGTCAGAAGTAGTTTATACATTGATGATTGTGTTGAGATTAAGGACTTTAAAAAATCAATTGATGAATTTTTTGATTGTTGTCTTAAGTTTAAGCGGTTTGAGAATCTGTATCGGCATCATGCACATGAAAGTAAGTTTGTAGAGCATGTGGACGGTGAAATTAATGTAATTCAAATAAAAGGCGTTAATATCGTTAATACTTTGATTCCCTATTCTATCTATCAAAAAAAATTCAAGTTTAGAAAAAAATAATATAGCTTCGATACACAACAAATCCCAACACCCATACCCACACAGTAACCCTATTCAATCAACCACTGAATAGGGTTTTTTTATGGCAGCTCGCAAAGTAAATACACCAGGTGCACCAGAGAAGGCACCTGAACCAGTCAGCACAGCAGAACAGGCCGATGCAGCGTTAGAGCACATCACAGGTCAAGGCGCTGAATCACAAGACCAGTCTACTAATGAAACCAGTTCACTAGGTACACCAGTTGAACCAACTGCGGAAGAACTGGCAGCCAAAAAGGAATATGAAGAATTCCTTCAATGGCGAAAAACCAAAGGTGAAGCAGCTCAACCAGCTACACATCATGCACCTACATCCAATGCATCTACCGACCCAACAGCAAAGCGCACGCGCCAAGTTGTAGGCCCTAACGGTTGGATCACCGAGGAGTACTAACTATGTGCGGTGGATTCGTAGGTAAGGCCATTAGCACCGTAACGGATGCCATTGGCCTGACTGATACCAAGGCTGCATCTAAGGGTTATGACGCTCAGGCAGCGGAAGCCAAAGCCCGAGCAGAGGCACAGACAGCAGAAAACGAGCAGGTGGCACAGCGCAAAAAGCGTAAGGCATCTGAAGTGCTTTCTTCTGGGTCTTCTCAGGACGAGAAGAAAAATACCTTAGGGGGCTGATATGTGTGGCGGAAAGTTAAGAGGCTTATTTGGCGGTGGCATCAAGGACTTTGGTAAAAACCTTCAGAACTACTCCAAAGATCAAGCTGCTGAAAACTCACCAGAGGCTAAGCAATCAAAACAGGACAATGCACAGGCTGCGATGAAAAAGCGTCGAGCATCGGAAGTTCTGAGTGCTGGTGATAGCAATAAGAAATCAACACTAGGCGGGTAAGGCATGAGTGATCGAGCAAGTCAAATTTGCAAACGGTTAGGTGAACTTCGGGCAGAACGTGCCAAATATGAAGCGCACTGGACTGAATGCTATAAGTACGGAGCACCTGAGCGCCAACAGTGTTTTAGTGGTAGTTCAGGTTCCGAGGGCACCAGAGAGAAACAGCGTGCTGATTTGCTGGATTCTACTGCTGCCGAATCAATCCTGATCTTTGTATCTAACCTGATTGCAGGTACCACACCTGCAAACGCGATCTGGTTTAAAGCTGTGCCTGATGGTATGGACGATCAAGCCGAACTCACACCAGGTGAACACTGGCTTGAACAGGTCGCACAATTCTTATTTCGCAATATCCACGGCGCAAACTTTGACAGTGAAATCTACGACATGATCATTGATTTCGCCGTTGCTGGTTGGGGTGTGGTCTATCAAGACATTGACCGTGAAAAAGGCGGTGGCTTCACTTATCAGTGTTGGCCAATTGGGGAGTGCTTTATTGCTTCTACACGTCCAGATGGGCAAGTAGATACGATTTATCGCGAGTACACCAAAACCGCTGCACAGCTGGTCAGTGAGTTTGGTGAACACAAAGTAAGTGATGCAGTACGTAACACTTACCTGACACGTCCAGATGATCGTTTCAAGGTTGTGCATGTGATCGAACCACGCAAGGTCAAAGCATCAATGACCAACCGTGTATTGCTGCCAAAGAATATGCCGTTTGCTTCATATCACGTGGAAGTGGATGGAAAAAATATCCTAAAGGAATCTGGTTATAACGAGTTCCCATGTGCGGTACCACGTTTTAGAAAGATCCCGGGCAGCGTGTACGGAATCGGCATTATGTCTACGGCGTTACCAGATGCTAAATCAGCCAATGCTTTGATGCGTGACACCTTACGCAGTGCTGAGATCGATGTACTCGGTTTCTGGATTGCTGAGGATGACGGCGTTTTAAACCCACGTACTGTACGTATCGGTGGCGGAAAAATCGTTACTGCAGGAAAAGTAGATGCAATGAAACGTCTGGATAGTGGTCGGGGCTTTCAGGTCGCAGATCCATTGCTAGATCGTATTCAGTCCAGCATCCGCAGAAAGCTTATGGCTGATGGGATGTCGCAGCACTACAACACACCACCTACGGCCGCAGAGATTTATGCACGTGTCGATATGATCCGGCAGCAGCTTGGCCCATTGTATGGCCGTGCACAGGCTGAATTACTTGTTCCTATCCTTGATCGTGCTTTTGGTTTGGCATATCGGGCAGAAGCATTAGGCGAAGCACCAGAGGATCTACAGGGCCGTAATCTTTCATTCAAGTTTATTTCACCACTGGCACGTGCTCAGAAGCTTGAGGAAGTGGCCAGTATTGAGCGTCTGATGGCTGCAATGGACGGGTTGGCTAGCTTAGATCCTGAAAAATTCCAAGAGGCTATGGACAACATCAACACAGATGCCTTGCCGCAAGTATTAGCAGCTGGTCTAGGTGCACCAACTTCAATCATGCGTACTACTGATGAAGTTCAATCATACCGTGAGCAGAAAGCACAGGCACAACAGCAGGCAGCAGCACAGGAGCAACAGGCAGCTATGGCGCAGCAGATGACAGGTGCCATTACTCAAGGCATGGGTAAAGGCTTGGAAGCACAAATGGTCAGTGAGGTGATGCAATGATTTTAGGTTTTGCAGTAATGGCCATTCTTGCGCTGATTGCCTGCGCTTTGCTTTATGCGGCTGAAAAGAAGGTGAAAGACTTAGGTAATGAGCTGTTTAAGGAAAGAGCCTTATCCAGCACTTTACGCAATGAAAAGCACCATGAATGGGAGCGTGCGGAAGTACTACAAGGGCAGGTTTTCGCATTGAAGCAGGATATTGCCGATCTTAAGGCCCAGCCTGATCAGGAATTTAAAGAACTGATTCAGGAGCAAGAGGACGAATTAGGCTTTGGCCACCACGTTAAATGGCGTTCACATCGAAAACCAACGGCGCTGACCTATCAGATGCATTTCGATATGGACGTTAATGGCCAACGAATTTTAGAAGAACTCACCGTGCGATTTAAACGCAATGCTTTCACGGATAACGAACGTGAGACATGCCGCCGTTTGGGCCGTGCCGAAGTCGTGGACTTCATTATCAACCGAATTAACACAGCAAATGACCCTCGCTATGACGAGAGCCTAGAACTAGCACACATGGAGCAAAACAATGAATGAACAACAGACAACAGACACACCAGACGTTCAAACAACTGAACAAACTCACACTACAACACCACCTGCAGGAACAGAAACGCAAACGGTGCCGGGTACTGAGACAACACAGCAGAACCCTGCTGAACAAGAAACGCAAACAACTGAAACAGATCCAGCAAAAGCGGTACCAGAGTCTGCCGATGCTTATTCAGTTGAAATTGATGGCTTCGATTTTGATGCTTTTAAAGCGGATAACGCTGAAGTACTGCAATCATTCCATGATGAAGGCATGACCAATAAGCAGGTTGAAGCAGTCGTTAAAGCCTATGAACAGCATCAATCCGTTCAAATGGAAGCCTTACAGGAAGAATGGGGCAATGACTTTGGCGCAAATGTGAACTTGGCCAAACAGGCCATTGAAGCATTAGGTTTTCAGGCTTCGGATCTAGACTCGCCAATCGGTGCGTTAAAGCTAGCGGCCGCTATTGGTAAGCATATTCAGGAAGATTTACCACCTTCTAACACACAGCAAAACGTTGGTGAATCAGTTCAACAATTAATGATGTCGGAAGCCTACTTGAACGACAAGCATCCAGACCATAAACGTGTCTATGCACAGGTTGAACAGGCTTATGCGAAGCAATATCAATAAGGGGGATTTAGCCAATGGCTAACCAAAACAAAATCACAGCGGCGTTTGTTCAACAGTTCCATGACACATACGACGTTGCGGCACAGCAAAACGAATCACGACTGCTTAAAACCGTTGTGAACCGTGGAAAAATTGAAGGTGAGTCATTCACCATCAATGACATGGGATCTGTGGAAATGCAGGCTTCTGGTGCTCGCTATGGTGACACTCAGTGGACTCATCCAGATGTAGGTGTACGTACCGCATTAATGTCTGATTGGGATCTATTCATTCCAATTGAACCGCGTGACCTGCCTAAGCTGAAGGCAATGCCACAAGACAAATACATGAAGTTATTGATCAGCGCACGTGAACGCAAGATTGACGACATTATTTATACAGCGCTTGTTGGTCCAGTGACTCGCAAAGTAGTAGACGATGCCGGTACAGCAACTGTTTCGACGGTAAATCTGCCAGCAGGTCAAATCATCGCACCGGCTTTCGGTACGCTGAAGCAGCAAATCACCAAAGCAAAATCACTATTCCGTGCGAACGAATGTGATGAGCAGAACGGTGAAGAAATCTTTATCACGTACACCTCAGACGTGCTGAACGCATTCTTGAACGACACCGTTTTGACCAACTCGGATCACGTCAACGTTCAGATGTTGCAGAACGGTGCAGTAGGTCACAAGTGGTTAGGTGTGACTTGGGTTGCTTATGAAAAAGTAGGTCAAGGCGCTACAGCTGGAACCAAGCGTTTAGCAATGTACTGTAAGTCTGCCGTTCATTTCGGTGATGCAGATATTACTAGCTTCGATATCTCGACTCGTCCGGATAAGAAGAACGTAAAACAGGTTGGTGGTGTTCATTCATTTGGTGCTGGTCGTGCCAATGAGAAGAAAGTCGTAGCGATTGACTACACACCGGCTTAATTAAAGGGGCTTTGGCTCGGCATCTTGGGCATGGGGTGTCGGGTCTTTTTTATAAGGAGCAGCCAAAATGATTCAACTTCTGATGTGTCTTTTTGGTTTTCATGGTGCGACTGAGATTGGAACTGATGCCAAGCCAGAGTGCCGCAATTGCTTGAAAGAATTGGAATAAGAATATGAGTAAAAAATTATTAGCCTTAACCATGGTTGCATTCGCTGGTACAAGCCTAGTACACGCAGCAACTATGACTCGACAGGAATATAACGATTATCGCGGTTGGCAACTGCCAGAAGGTGAGAATGGTGAAGATATTGGCTACATCATTGAAGATCGCGCTGGTAAAAAAAATACAGATGAGCTGGAAGGCTTTGTTCAATGGTTGCCTGAAGATGAGTTTCTACGCAAATTTAAGCCAGCACCTAAAAACCACATTGAGCGCATGCAATCTGAAAAACATGAACTAGACACCAAGCTGAATGCTCTAAAAGCATTTCTGGCCAAGCTTGGTACGGATGAAGCGCCGTTGCTGACAGATGAGCAGGTGGACTTTCTAGAAGAACAAAAAGAAGCCATGCAAAACTATTCGGACGTTTTAGGTGTTCGTATTGAATATGACGCGGATCTATTTAAAGCAATGGGTGACTGATCCTAACACCCAACAAACCTAATCAAAGAAGCCTTCAAGATCATTAAAACTTGAGGGCTTTTTTTATGTCTATTACAACCAGAACATCCATCGTCAACCATGCTTTAAGCCTGATCGGTGATCAGAATATTGCATCATTTGACGAGAACACGGCACGTGCTGAACGCTGCCGCAGTATCTATGACCAAGTGCGTAAATCTATCCTGCGTGATCATCCGTGGTCGTGTGCAAAAAAACGTACCATTCTTGCACCGGTGACAACTTATCCGGCCTTTGGCTATACCCATTCTTTCCCATTGCCACGTGACTTCATCCGGATCATCAGTGCCAATACAGAAAAATATGAGGTCGAGAATCGCTACATTCTGGCCAATACCAATCGGATCAATCTTGAATATATTTTTGACAACGATAACGAAGATTCTTGGGATTCAATGCTGGTTGAAGCCATGTCACTCAAGATGGCTGCCAAGCTATGCAAACCAAATACCGGTAGTGATGCAGCAGGGCAATCGGCAGAAGCGCAATATCGTGATCTGATCAAGCGTGCACGTACGATCAATGCGCAAGAACGACCTTCTGAAGACATCGTGTATGAGGAATCACGCTATATCGGGAGTCGCTACTAATGAAGCAATGGCTACTCAAAAATAACCTGTCCAGTGGTGAGCTGTCACCGTTACTGCATACTCGAACTGATGTGCAGCAATATGCCAACGGCGCTAAAAAACTATTGAATGCAATTCCATTGGTCGAGGGTGGAGCAAAGAAACGACCAGGTACTAAGTTTCGCGGTATTTTCGCTGGTGCATTGCGTCTGATCCCTTTTGTACCGAACTCAGACAATCCATTTCTATTGATCTTGGGCATTAATACCCTGCAGGTGTATGACCCTTTAACGCAATCTGTAGTCCATACAGGAAGTACGCCGTATAACACAGCGTCCAAAGTTGCACAGATCCAAGTGGCACACTCACGCTATCGCATGTTCTTTGTCCAGAGCGATCATCCGGTGCATCGTCTGGTCTGTAGTAAAGACTTTGATAATTGGGATTTTGCCCCGTTTACCTTTGTCACAGCACCGGTGGATGAAATCAATACCACACCTAACGTGGCATTAACGCCGACTGGTGTTGAGGTGGGTAAAACCATTGCATTGAATGCAGCTGCTTTTCCGAACTGGAGTTCAACAGAAAACTACATCATTGGTGAGCGTGTTATTTATCTTGGCCAGACATGGCGTGCAATAGCAGATAGCACTGGTAAGGTGCCAGCAGTCGATAGTACCGATTGGGAATCTGTGACTGCAGGTGATGCATCTGTATTCATTCCTGCGCATGTGGGGGCAATCATTTCGATTAATGGTGGTCAAGTCAAAATTACTTCTTATGTTTCTCCAACTGGTGTGTTGGGTGAGGTCATTGTTAAGCTTAATGCAGCAGTCCAGGCAATTGCTAAATCATGGACCTTAAATACTGCAGCGTTTACAGCAGCGACTGGCTACCCATCCACGGTGACATTCTTTAAGCAGCGCCTGGTCTTTGCCAACACAAAGAACAACCCGAACCAGTTATGGGTTAGTGCAATCGGGAATGATGGTGACTTCTTGGAAGCAACGGACGATGCCAGCGCATTCAGCATGGCTTCATCTTCTGCACAGGCAGACAACATTCTGCACCTGGCACAGCGTGGTGGTGTGGTGGCGCTTACTGGTGGATCTGAGTTTCTGATTAGTTCAACCGGTGCATTTACACCTGCATCTGCCCAGATCGAACAGCATACAACTTACGGCGCACAGTCCAATGTTCGTCCGTGTCTGGTGGGTAATGAACTGCTATTTGTCCAGCGTGGTGGTAATCGTCTACGTGCTTTGTCTTATCGTTATGAAGTAGACGGTCTGGTCAGTCCGGAGCTGTCAGCGATTGCACCACACATTGCAGAAGATCATGGCGGTATCAAGGAACTGACTTATCAGCAAACGCCGTACAGCCTGGTCTGGATGGTGCTCAATGATGGCAAGGTGGCCAGTATTACTTTAAACCGTGATCAGGAGATGAATGCTTGGGCACAGCATGACTTTGGTGGAGCTGTACGCTCAATCTGTGCTTTGCCTCAGGCTGCCGGCAATGACCTGTGTTTCATGCTGATTCAGCGTAAAGCATCCGTGGTACTTGAGCAGCTGGACGAAGCATCATTCATGGATTGTGAGATTGCACATAACGGCGCATTGGCAAACAGAAACCTGCATAACAGCACACAGTACCGATTCCAGAATGCAGATGGCTATTTCTATGATGATAACCAACCAGCATCCGGCACGTGGTTTGCCGGTCAGCCGTTCAATATGGAAGTTGAGTTTTTACCACCGGATCACAGCCAAGTGCCAAGTACTGCAATGCTTCATAAGATTCAGGCACATGAAACGGTTTTGTATGTGCGTAATTCAATTGGTGGCTATTGCAACCAGTACGAACTTGAGCATAAGTCATTTAACCAGTCTGCATTCCAGAACCTGACCTATACAGGGCCGGTCAGTGTCAGCATGAATGGCTGGTCAACCTTGCACGAAATGGAATTAAAAATAACACACAACAAACCGCTACCTTTCCACGTCCAGAGTGTAGCTATGTTGGTATCAATGAATGAGAGATAAAGATGCTTGTACGTGCAGCAACACTAAAAGATTTAGACACGCTTGTTGACTGGGGCAAGCGTTTGACCAGTGAATCACCACGGTTTAAAAAACAGGGCTTTGATGAAAAGCGGGCGCGTAATGTATTTACGCATTTAATTAATGAGCTTGAGTCTATCCTGATCGTGATAGATGAGTACCAGAACCCGGTCGGCACATTAATTGGCGCATTAGATACCGACTGGCGAACAGGTCAGAAACTGGCTTATGAGCAAGGTCTTTATGTCCTGCCGGAATACCGTAAATCAGGTGCAGCCAGTGACTTGCTTGAAACCTTCAAAGTATGGGCGGCTATGAATAAGGCTGACCGCATCCAGATCGGCACTATCACCGGCATTCATGCTGAACGTACTGTAAGTCTGTATGAATCCTTGGGTTTTGAAATGATCGGCTATGTACTGGAAATGGAGGTCTAATCATGTGCGGGGGTAAGAATATTATTAGTGATGCTCTTAGTGGTGTCCAGAATTTAGCAAATGGCCAGATGGCAGATGCGACAGCTAAAGGCAATGCTAAAACAGTGAGATCCGTTGCACTGGCCGAAGCTGAGAAAATGAAGCGACAGGGTAAAAGCAATGCTTCAACGGCGCGTGCCGTAGCTGCGGAAAATGGTGTAAATGTAGATACCGGTGCAGCAGCGATGCTTCAGGATGAGCATATTTCTGATGCGGCTTATAACGCCTCGCTCAATATCTCTGATGCTGATTATCAGGCAAAGCAGATTCGTATGCAGGGAAAAATGCAGCGCAACAACTATGGCATGAATGCAGCTTCTGATTTTGTAAGCGTTGGTGCTAAAGCGATGGGGTGGAAATAATGGCGTTAATTCCAAAATCTCAAGGTCGGGATACGTCTCGACCAGTTATGCAGCAGCATACGCCAATGACCGGACTCGGAAGTATTGGCAATGCTATTGGTGACGTTCTTGATGAGCGTAATCGCAAGCAGGAAGAAGCAGAAGTATCTGCAAAACGTGCAGAGCTGTATCACAACGATCTGGCAGAAAAAGAAGCCAAAGTTAAGCTTGATGATGTACTGACTACAGAATTATCAGAGCAGGTTACATTGCTTAAAAACGATGTGGCCAACGGTGCAATGAACGCAGACGTAGCCAATAAAACATTACAACAATGGTCGGAAAATCGTTTCAAGCAGCTTGAAGGTGAAATGCCAGGACATGCGCAACAGTCATTAAAAAATCACTGGTCCAGCAATATAAGCCGTAATGCGACTGGATTCCTACCTTTGCAATTAAGCGCAGATACTAAAAAAGGTGTTGTACTGGCTGACCGTATGACAGAGATTGGTACACGTATGGATCGACAGGCTGGGCGTGAATATCTTGAATCGAATCTGGCCACGTTGAATCTATCTGAGGCTGAAAAACAGGCACGAATCTATGGCTATGAATCCACACGTGACGTTCTGGATATCGATGGGCGTATTACTTCAGCTGTTGAGAGTAAGAATACTGGGGATCTTCAAACACTTATCAAGGATATGGACAGCGGTAAATATGGCTATATCGATGGTCCACAAGTACAGCAGAAAAAAGCGCAGGCCCTCAGCCGGATTGATGCAATTAATAAGCAGGTTGAGGTAGAAGAAAATAAACGTCTGCAATTAGCCGGCAAAGTTCTGAATGATTTTAAATCTCAGGTGCTGACTGGTCGTGCGTTGGATGATAGTTATCTGGCACGCGTAGGTGGTGCAGTAGTCGGTACTGAACATGAGGCCGAATATAACTTCTACAAATCACAGTCGAATAACTTCCAGAGCTTTTCCAATCTGTCTACAACTGAGCAACTAAAGCGTATCAATGAGCAGAAGGTACGTGCCAAGAATAGTAAGACCACTGATGCTGTGAATGAAGAAAAGATATTAGGCGTATATGAATCTATTCATAAGGAAAAGACAGAAACATTAAAAAATAATCCGAACCAGGCAGTTCGTGAAGCAGGCTTGGAAACACATAGCCTGAATGCTGGCGAGCTGAAAGCCAATCCAAAATCATTTGCTGCCAAAGCGATTGATAACGGCGTGAGTCAATTGGCGCTTAAAGATCCAAACATTGTGGTGAAACCTATTGCTGCAGAAGATCTGGCAGAGGCTAAGCAGGCATTCGAAGCAAAGTCTGTGAATGACAAACTGGATTTTATTGGTGAACTAATCAATCAGTCTAAAGGCGTACCGAATGGCAGCAAGATCTGGTCAGCAACCATGGGTCAGCTTGGCGGTGGTGATCTGTCATACCTTATGGCCGGTGTGGCACGTGCCAATAATTATCGTTCACGTGATGGTGAAGATGTAGCAGCAGCGATTATTTCAGGTACTCAGGCATTGAAGAACAAAGCCCTAGTTGTTCCAAAGGATGATTTACTGCGTTCTGAGTTCAATAAGTACGTGGGTAATTCTGTCTCCGGAGAAACGGCGAATATGTCTTATTCGGCATTCAAGTCGATCTATGTGCATCTATCTGAGCGCAATGGCTACCAGCACAAAGACAAAGACGATATGAGCAAGGATCTAACCAAGACTGCATTAAGCATGGCGACTGGTGGCGTATATGAACAAGGCGTGAAGTACGGCAACCAAAAGACATGGAAGGTATCGAAGCCATACGGCATGGATGATGATCGCTTTGAAAGTGAAGTCAGCAAAGGTTATGCCGCGATTTCTCAGGCCACTGGTATCAGCACAGCCGAACTGCAAGATTTACGCCTGCGCCGGTCAGATAAGCGATCCAAGAAAGGCGAGATCCAATATGACCTGATCAATGAACGTGGTACGCCGTTGCAAGTGGGTGGCGTGATGTGGCGGATCAATATGCAGGGAGCAACCAAGTAATGAGTAACTGGCTATCTGAATACTCAAGCAGTGATCAAAAGCAGGTTGATCAACTTAATGCACCAGGTGTGAGTTATGCACCCATTGAGCAGAAAGAAGAATCTAGCGCACTGTTTAAAGTGGCTGCACCGTTTCGTGGTGCGGCAGCTGGCTTTGCCAAAGTGGGTGATGCAATTGCTGCGCCAATCGATGCGGTTGTAGACCGTGTTTCATATTCCCTTGAGGATGTTAGTAAAGAGGAATTTAGCGAGCCGTATTCTGCATACAAGGAACGCAAGCAGAAGGCACGTGATGATCTGGTGTATGAATCGATTGATTATCTGCAAGACAAAGAAAATACCGGCACAGTGGGCAATATTGCATTCAGTTTAGGCGACTATGCAACACGTGCTGTGGTTGGTAGCGCCGTTGGTGGTATTGCCGGTGCTGCTGCTGTTACTGGTGGATCAGAAACCAACTATGTCTATGGAGATTTAACCCGTGACGGCGTGGACGAAGAAACCGCCTTAAAAGTTGCTTTGACTGATGGTGCTGTGGCTGCGGTATCAACTGCATTGCCTATGTCCTATGGTTTTAAAGGCACAGGTGGCGTGATTAAAGATGGCCTGCTTTCCGTCGGTGGTGCATCTGGTCTATCCATTGGTGGTCAAGCTGCATCCGGTGCAATTCTTGAGTCTGAAGGCTACGACAAACAGGCCAAAAAATACGAAGTCACAGCCGAATCAGTCACTACAGATATCTTGCTGAATACCCTGTTTTTTGGTGCAGCACGCGGTGCCGGTAAGTATTTTAACAATTCCGATGTCACACCAGAACAACAGCAGGCGGCACTGGTTTTAAATGAATTGGAGTTTGAGCAAACACTGGCACCAGTGAAGCCAGCCAATCCGGTTCAGGCCAATAACCATATTAAAAACTTGGATACAGCAACTGAAGCCCTGCGCATGGGTCGACCGGTGAACGTGGTGCATCCGGTGAAGGGTGAGGATAAACAGAAGCCAGTCAATTACGACACTATGGCCTTACCAACCAATGCCAAAACGATTGCACGTAAAGCACAACAGGCCGGGATTCCTCCAAATGTAGCTTTAACCATTGCCCATATTGAAACGGGCGGTTCATTCAGCCATACAGCCAAAAATCCAACATCATCCGCACATGGTCTGTTTCAGGTGCTGGATAAGTCGTGGAGTAACTTGGGCGGTGGTGATAGATCTAATATTGATGAGCAGATTCGCATTGGCTTCAAGCACATGAAGCAGGCAGAAAGCCATATTAAGAAAAGTATTGGCCGTGAACTGCAACCGCATGAGCATTATTTAGGGCATTTACTTGGACCAGGTGGAGCGTCTGCAGTATTAAAGGCAGATCCTAATACTCCTTTGATCGATGTGGTTCGTAAATACGATCCAAAGAATGCCAATGCTATTGTGAAAAACAATGCCATGGAGGGTATGACGGTCGGGCAGGCTATTGGCAAATGGCGTAACAAGTGGAACAGTCTAAGCGCTCGATATGGTGGCAATGGTACCAGTACTGCAATTGGCATGGATGGCAGCAGCTATGACATGGCTTATGAGGTCAAATCACTGGATGAACTGATTGCATCGAATGATCTGGCTTATGGTGTGAATCCGCTTTATCCATCTGAACTACAACCACGTGACCGTACCCGGGAAGCATCACGTCAACAGATTGAACGTATGGCAGAGGATCTGCGACCTGAGTTGCTTGGCGAATCTCCAAAGCTGTCTGATGGTGCACCGATTATCGGCATGGATAATGTGGTTGAGTCTGGTAACGGTCGTACACTGGCCATTGCAAAAGCTTATGAGTCGGGCCGTGCTGAAGAATATCGGGCATTCCTGGAACAATATGCAGCAGAGCGCGGTATTGATATTGCTGGTATTAATAATCCTGTTTTAGTCCGGACACGTTTAACTGATACCGACCGTACGCAATTTGCAAAACTGGCCAATGAATCCGATGTTGCGCAGTACTCTGCAACAGAACGTGCTGTAAGCGATTCAGATCGTCTGCCTGATGCCTCCTTGCTCAAGATCAACAATGATGGCTCAATTAATTTAGATGGCTCTATGGACTTTGTACGCGGTTTTGTGGGGTCGTTGCCAAAGTCAGAACAGGGCACAGTGATTACCGGTGACGGACGATTAAGCCAGGAAGGGAAACGCCGTATTGAATCGGCCATTATGCAACGCACCTATGAGGATTCGTCTTTGATTGGCCGTATGGCTGAAAATCTGGATGATGACAGCAAGACAGTATTGAATGCCTTGCTCCGTGCTGCACCACAATTGGCACAGCTTGATAGCTTAGTGAAGCAGGGTGGTCGTCATCAAAACACTTTGGCAAAAGACTTGGCACAGGCAGCGCAAAAGCTCAGTGATCTGAAAGCCAATGGCCAGACCGTACCGGATTATTTAAATCAAGGTCAGCTTATTGATGATGGACTGTCACCTGGTGCGCGTGATTTCCTGAATGTCTTTGACCAGAACAAGCGCAGTACAAAAGCCATTGGTGAGAATATTCAATCCAAGATTGATGAAATCGATTCCATGGGCGATCCGCGACAAGGTTCATTGTTTGGTGATGGACCAGAAGAATCAGCCGCTTTAGACATCATCATGCAGAATCCGGATCAGCAGATTTCAGTTAGCCGTATGCGACCAGATGGAGAAATGGAAGAAATCACCATGTCTTTACGTGAACGACTGGATGAACTGGAAGCTGAAGCGCGTCAGGCACAAGAGGATACTTTGGCCGCACAAACAGCCATTAGTTGTGCTTTACAGTTTGGGGAATAAAATATTGGAAAAACATTATATTTATGCGATATTTTTTAAAAATTAGATCAAAGGGAATATTATGATTAGTAAAAAAATCAGTGATGGGTATTCAGAGGTAAGGAGGGAGTTCGATAAAGATCCTGATATTCTTTACCTTAGTAACTCGGCAAGAACCTTATTGAATCAAGAAATTCCTGAAACTTTGAAAACTGGTGATTGCGTCGGATTTTATTTCTCTAAAGAAATTTATGCTGTAAATATGCAAGAAGATTTCATGTGGTTTAATCGCAAACACTTAAAATCTGCGTTAGAGGAATTTGATAAAAAAAGCACTCTTTACGATATTAGTGACGATTTTGAAATTGAAATAACTATTCCAAAATCACGCATGACGATGAATGGGCATCCAATTGGAAACCAAATTGAAAAAAAAGTGTTATTGAAGATTCCAGTTCAGGTTCTGTATCATTTCAAAACACTATAAAAAATAGTTGCTCCTATTAATACACAGCAAATAGTTTTTCAAAAGATGCTCAGATGATGAAAATTATCTGGGCATTTTTATTATGAAAGACCAATGCAAGGCCGCCGTAGCGAAGGCGCTCGGCAAGGCAACACTAAACCAGCAAGAAGCAACCGATATTGAAAACCGGATCAAGGACGCGATGAAATCTTTGGCCAAGCAGGATATTCAGAACTGGCGCAATTTATCCGATGCTGAAAAACTGGTGAAAGCCGGTGAATTTGTGGCACAGGATATTCAGGCACAATTAAAACGAAAGCATGCTATTGCCGCACGTGACATTCTGACCCAGAACAAAAACCTTGCACAGCTTGATCATCCGACCTTAACCGCCAGTGAAGTTGTAGACCGTATGGTTGCAGCACACGGTGATATGTCTGGCATTCAGTCTATTGACTCCAAAGCACGTGCGATTGCATCCGTTTACCGTGGTGATCTAGTGGACTTCTATACCAACATCAAAGGCGGTTTAGGTGTATTTACTGATGCAGAACTGGTGCAAAAAATTGTCCGTGAACGCTTCAATGACAGTACCGGCGATCCGTTGGCCAAGAAGATCAGCGACAAAATGGGCGAAGTCTTTGAAGGCATGCGTGAACGCTTTAACCGTGCCGGCGGTGATATTGGAAAGCTGGATGATTGGGGATTACCGCAGACGCATAGCCTTGAAAAGATTGTATTAGCGGGCAAACAGGCATGGGTGCAAAAAGCAGAAGGCTTAATCGACACTTCAAAATACGTGCATGAGGACGGATCGTATTATTCACAGCAAGAGATCCGTGAACTGCTTGAATACTCATTCGATACACTGAGCAGCAACGGTGCTAATAAAACCGAAATTGGTCGGCAGTCCTTTGGTGGTAATTCCAAAGTGACCAGCCGCCATTCTGAAAGCCGTGTATTGCATTTTAAGGATGCTGAATCTTGGATGGAGTATCAGGCTGAATTTGGCGGCATGCCGTTTGTGGATCTAATCGAAGCGCACGTCAATGGATTATCTAAAGACATTGCACTGGTGGAAAATCTTGGCAGTAGTCCTAAAAATGCCATGCGCATCCTGATGGACGCAGCAGAGCAAAAGGACTGGCAAAAAGGCATTGATGCAAACGATACAGGCAAGTCACGTAAACGTGCACAGACCATGTTTGATGAGTTCTCAGGGCAGAATACACCGCAATCCGAAGTTCTGGCCAATATGGGTTTAGCGTACCGATCAATGAACGTGGCATCTATGCTGGGTGGTACCACAATTTCATCCGTCACCGATCAGGCCATGATTGCTAAGACTGCATCGATCCATGGCATTGCCTTCCGCAAAACCTTCGGTGAGTTGCTCACACAGTTAAATCCAAAAAATAAAGAAGATCGGGAGCTAGCGCACAGCTTAGGTTTGGCCACAGAAGAAATGCTCGGCTCTATTGCACGTTGGTCTGATGACGGATTGACTTCAGTATATGGCAAGTCACAGAAACTGGCTCGGGTATCTAGTGGGATTGCTTCACAAGTTATGCGCATATCTGGCCTGAATGCACTCACAGCAGCGTCAAAAGTCGGCTTTACCAAGATGCTTATGCATAAATACGGCACTTTGACCCGTGATAAAGCATGGGCTGATCTGGATGCAATGGATCGTGAGCTCATGGAAAAAACCGGACTGAATGAACGGGCATGGGAAGTCATGCGCCTGGCTAATCCGGTGGTGGATCGTAAGGGCAATCAGTTGATGTCGGCACGTTCAATCTATGAAATTCCAGATAATGATTTGACTAGGTTTGGCGACCCACAAAAGGTGCGTGATGAAGTCGCAACACAATTTCAGGCACACTTGCTGGATGAACAGGGAATGGCGGTAGTTGAGGCCGGATTGCGTGAACGTACATGGATGAGCGCAGGGCAGCGAAAAGGCACAGGCATGGGTGAGCTGGTGAAATCCATGCTTCAGTTTAAGTCATTCCCAGCATCATTTCTTATGCGTCATGGCTCACGTGCAATGGCACAGGATGGTGTGAAAGGCAAGGCGGCTTATGGGGTTTCATTGTTTGCTATGACCACCATACTGGGTGCACTGGCGGTACAGCTTAAAGAACTGGCCAACGGCAATGACCCTTCGACCATGTGGGATAGTGACGATCCGCAAAAGGCTATGAACTTCTGGACACGTTCAGCGGTTCAGGGTGGTGGTCTATCCATTCTGGGTGATATTCTGGTTGCAGGTACAGACACTTCAGGGCGTAGTGCTTCTGATTTTATGGTGGGTCCATTGGGTTCAGATGCTAAAGCTGTGCTCGGTTTGACTGTAGGCAACCTGACGCAGTACTACGATGACAAGGACACCAACGCATCTAATGAAGCATTCCGTTTGCTCAAGAACAAGATCCCTGCGCAAAACCTTTGGTACACCAAGGCTGCGACTAATCGCCTGATCTTTGATGAAATGCAGGACATGATTGCACCTGGATACCGTGAAAAATTATTGCGTAAAGCTGAACGTCAGCACGACCGGACACGCTTCTGGGGTGATGATGTAGGTGATATTCAGATGCCTGATTTTGAACGTGTCGTGCAGTAAGTAGGACACCCAATAAAGCCCAGCCTAAACCCTCGTATATATGGCTTATATACGGGGGATTTTTTATGCGTGATGACCAGGTAGAACGAATCAAATTACTTTCTGAAGAAATTGCAGACGACATGGTAAGTACTGCGGAAGCTGCTATTGATACTGATATCAAAACAAAAGTAGGGCGTGGGGATAAAGCCTTTTTGTATGGCATCGTAAAAAACCAAGCTGGCGTTATGGCGACCCTGCAACGTGTTTTAGATGTTAAATCCGGCAAGATCCCACCAATTAGCGCAACAGCAGCAACACAGGAGAAATACGAACAGCAACTGATTAAAAAAGCCGAAGAAGCAGCTGCAAAACTTAAACAACGCCTTAGCTAATGACCAAACCAAAGATTTCATTCTTAGCGTTCTTTCTGCTTTGGGCTGAGCTACAAGGCTGGAAGGTTCCGCTATTCCATGTTCAGGTCTGTATTTTCCTTGAAGGATTTTATCTTAAAGGGCGTACAGGCTTGCTTATGCTTCCGCGTGGGCATTCCAAGTCGAGTATTCTGGATGTGTTTAACGCCTGGGTAATTTACTGCTGGCCACACACACAGATTTTGCACCAGGGAACAACTGATTCAGATGCATATAAGTGTTCAAAAGGCACACGTGATGTACTCGAAAAGCATCCGCTGTGTATTGATAATCACAATATCAGCATCCGTCAGGGTGAAATTGAACGCTGGTTTGTAAATGGCACGCTAGATGTTCGATACGGCACCATGCTGGCCAAAGGGATTCTTTCTGGTGTAACAGGCCACCGTGCGCACTTTATCCAGAATGATGACGTTGAGACACCACAGACCACGGCCAATCCGGAACAACGGGAAAAGCTGCCGAAAAAATTATCTGAACAAACACACATTGCCATACCAGGTGCAAAAAAGCTTTGGATCGGTACACCGCACACCCACGATTCACTGTATGAAAAAATTAAAAAACAACGAAAGGTAGATAAATTAATTCTCAAAATGTTTGAGCACGAAAAGCGTTTTGAGGATACGCAGAAAGGCCAGAAGGTTTTACTTGATTTTGAGCCGGTTCATGGATTCTCAGGCATTGGCGTTGGTGCAAAGTATCTGCATAAAGGTGAGCACTATGAATGCCGAAAGCTAAAAAATGTCTGGGAAATTACATTCCTTGAATCAAACTATATCGTGGATTTCTACTCCGAAGGGCTTTGGGAAGAACGATTCACACCGGAAGAAATGGAGTTCCGGCGCGAAGAATGTAAAACCCTGAATGAATGGGATTCACAGTATCAGATGCATGCCAAACCTATTGGTGATGTGCGTCTTGATCCAGACAAGATTCTGGCCTATGACTGTGAGCCGGTGCTTAAACGCGCCAATGGTGAATACTTCATGGTGCTGGGTGAGCGCCGTATTGTCGGTATGTCCGCTAAGTGGGACCCATCATCAGGCAAACTGAAATCAGATCTTTCAACCGTTGCTCTAATACTGCATGACGACCTAGGCAACAAGTACTGGCATAGATCTATTGCCTTAACTGGTCCCGATATTATTACCAATGAAAATGGTGAAATTATTGGCGGTCAGGTATGGCAGTTATGCGATCTGATTGAAGAATTCCATATTCCCAAAATTGTGATTGAGACCAATGGTATTGGCGGCTTTGCAGGTTCCTCACTTAAGGCAGCGCTGAAGAAGCGTAAACTTCGCTGTGGCGTGGAAGAACGCCATGCGTCACAGAATAAAAATAAACGTATTTTAGAAAGCCTTGAAGGGCCGCTTATGTCCGGTCTACTTTGGGCGCATATTTCTGTACTTGCGGTTGCTAATCCAGACGGCAGTGAAGAAGATGCACCAGCCGCTAAACAGATGCGCGAATGGAATCCAGCCGTGGCCAATCAACCAGATGATTACATGGACTCAGCAGCAGGCGCAATCGTAGACCAGCCGGAACGCGTAGGCAAAATACACAGAAATAATGAGGTCAATGAAAGCCCTAATTGGAGGGGGAGTAGTGGCGTAGTTGAAGCCACTTTAGACTTTGAAAATTAGGGGAAGATCATGGCAGTTCCAGAACAAACGCCGTATATCGAGCACACTGGAAATGGTGCTACAACCAGCTTTGCGCTGAAATTTCAGTGTGATTCAAAAGATCATTTGATTGTATTGGTGGATGGAATTGAACCACCGGTTGCATCTTGGAGCTTAGTCGGTGGGAATGTGGTATTCACCACTGCACCAGTAGCCGGCAAAAAGATTACCTTGCAGCGAAATACACCATTTAGCCGAACCACTGACTACCAATCTTACAATAATTCATTCCGTCCACCAGCTGTGAATAAAGACTTTGATTGGATCTGGTGGAAGCTTCAGGAGTTGGGTGTAGCTGACTGGATTCTCGGTGCGCGTATTGATGCATTAAAAAACTATGTAGACCGCAAAGACGATGAGCTAAAAGCTTATCTGATGGAAGAGATCCGTAAGCAGGGTGTAGCTTTAGATCAGCTTGATGAATACTACAACTACTTAATGGAGCGATTAGCACAAATTGCTGTCGATAAGGGATGGGATTCTTCTTTTGTAGTTCATAAGGGGAAAACGCAATATCAGATTAATAATCAGTACATAAGTACATTTACAGACTTCTTTTCAACATCAAATTTAAGTCAGTATCTAGGGAGTCGAGTTTCTACCCGAGATAATTCAGGGGCTTGGGATGTTATTCCTTTTGGCACCGGTGATTTTGATCATAATGGTGTCGGATTGAAAATTCCGTCTGTTTTTAGCGGCGGAATGATTCCGATTACTGTCTTTGGTGGCGTTTCTGACTACAATGACACCACAAAAACAGGAACCCCGATCGATACTGCATTCAACCGTTTAATGTCATTCTGTGAGCGCACAGGCGCAACAGCTCAAATCATCGGTAAATTCTACTCTAAAGGCGGGATGAAGATTGATAAGCCAGTGCGAATCTTTTCAAACGCTGAAATATATTGCGACAACTCAAGTAATAATGTTGCTTTAGAGATTGGAACAGCAGGTGTTCAGTTCAGCACAAGTGGCAGTCCTAATCGCTTGAAGTTAGACGGTAAGCTAGATATTCGCAAAATAAGAAACGCATTGGGTCAACCACTTTGGTGGGATGATACAGACACAACAAGTATCGGCATATTAGAGCATTCACTGCATAGCTGTACTTTTAGTGGATTATCAGTCGATGGGTTTAATCAAAACCGCGTCTGGGAGTCTAGTGGGGCTACTGGATATGCAGCAAATAAAAACTTTGATTGCATATGCACAAATGGGCGTAACAATGTATTTGCTTTGGTTGATGGTCAGGGCTACGTTACAGAAAATAAATGGATTTGTGGGTTAATCACAAACGCAAATTCAACACCGTTGCCTGCTGCTAACACTGTAGTGAGTATCTCACTTAACACTGACGAGAGTGAGTTTCTATGTGACAACAATCAATTCATCAGCGTGAATATGGAAGATCACACTTCTGCAAAAGTATTCCAGACCAATGGTCAGTTAAATATTATCCAAAATTGTCGATTAGAAGGAATTAAAAACCAATCTATTCATTTCATGAGTGGGTCCTTAAACAACCGTCTTGATCAATGTTTTGGTATTGATGGTGGTAAATCTAGCTCCAAAGTTCTCGACGAAGGTATTAATAACTTTAGCGGGATTGGTACAATTTTCCAGAATGCATATAGCTCCTATGGAGTATTTATGGGGGCTAATAATACACCGGCAGAAAATGGAGGGATTGGTCGCTATTCCGTTTTTGGCTCCATGCATAAGTCAGATATACGCTACCTAGCAACTGCCATGGGGCAAAAAGGTATTGGTGTCTGGAAGAAGGAAGTTGGGTTACGAAACCACCCGTCCGTGTGGTTGGATTCAGAGCTTGGGCGAATTCAATTTGGCCACGGTAATGTTGACCCTTCAATTTCTTTGCGTGGACGTACTGATAATGTTGCATTGACTTTGGGGGCTACGGGCGGAACATTAGGAATGGGTGGTCTAGTGATGGGAGGTAATTTCGACAAAGGTCATCTAGTTCAACGCGCCAACGGATATGATTATCACCTTTGGATTGATGAAGCTGGTAATCTAAGATTTGCTAAAACAGCTCAAGATTCAAATCCTAGTACTAATACGGCAGGCGTTATTATTGCTACAGCTACCTAATCCCTGAAACCATCCCCAGACCGTAGGGGATGGTTTTTTTAGGTTATAAAATGTATTTAAGTTTTTTATTTATGAATACTAAGAAAAATCCAGAAACAATAGAAAGCATCAGTACAATCAAAGACAATAGAGTGTTTTGATTTTGGAAATATTCATCTAATAATAATATGAAAAAAGGGTGAATTAGGTAGATTGCTGTTGACAGAGTTGCAATATTTTTACTCTTTCCTTTAATGTTTAGATTTAAGAAAAATAAAAATATTAAGGGGGCGACCAATAATAAGGAAAATAGTTGATCTAGCCCTTCCGTGTTGCTTATAAAATTAAAATTTATTAAGGACTCAGTAATGATTAATAATATAAGAAATGGAATCATCCATGCCTTAATTTTAATATTATCTTTTATGAAATGATTGTGTTTATTTATCAAATATCCCATGGTCAAAAATGGAAAACAGACAAATAAAAAGTTTCGGTGTACCGGGTTGAAGTTTAATAATTTATCAAAAAATGGAGATAATATATGCATATTACCTAAGGTTTGAAGTATACAACCAAAGAAAAATAATAAAACTGTAAGAGAAATAAGGTAAAAGCTTTTTATATTTCGTAGAGCATAAAGCAGGCAACCTGATATAGCAGTTCCGGAAAGGTACCATAAAACATAATACCCATTTAGAATATTGAAAATAAAGCTATATATGTTTGAAGAAATCCAGAAAGGTGAGTAAAACAAGCTCCATATTATATAAAGAATTAAAACTTTAGATAACCACCTAATGAATTGTTTCCTGCTATTTATCAGAAAGAAATAATATCCGGTAATAATGAGAAAAAGTGGGACTGCTATACGAAATAATCCTTGAACTAAGATGAAACTAGTTTGCTGTGAAATATCTAAAAATATTTTTGTATGAAGGAAAACAACAAAAAAAGCTAAAAATATTTTTAAAATATCTAGAGAGAGATTTCTTTCCATTGAAAAATTTATCCAAAAAAAACTAACTATTTAGATGAAGTTTAGTCTAATTTTATTTCTAACTAAAGTTAATTACTCAACAAATCACCACCAGCCCTGATCTTTAATTAGATCAGGGTTTTTTAATGTCAAAAATAATGGTGGCGGCATGTCCGATCAGAAATCAGCAGTAATGGAAATGGCGGCGACTGTTTCTTCCGCTGCTTCAAAAACAACTTATGCAGGGGCGGCTTCTGGTTTCTTAGCGTACCTTGCTTCAGTCGATGTACTCGCTTGGCTAGGGATACTTTTTGCCTTTGGTGGCTTCGCAGTGAACTGGTATTACAAGCGACTTGAAAATAAACGAGCCGATGAGATCCACAAACTAAAAGTAGAGCAATGGGAGAAATATTACGATGTCAAACAAGACTAAATACTATGTGCTTGGTTCTTCTTTGGTGCTTGCTGCAGGGATGTGGATCACCGGTCCAAGTGAAGAGCAGGTAAAAGCCACTGCAGTAAAAGAAGGCTATACATCCAAGCCGGTTATTCCAGTTAAGGGGGATGTGCCGACCATTGGCCACGGCACAACGGTCTATCCAGATGGCGTGCGAGTCAAAATGTCAGATCCGGCGATTGACCGCAAACAGGCGTTTGAGTATCTCAAATTGCACATGGACAAGGATGCACAGCGGTTTAATAAAACTGTTCTGAATATTCCAATTTCTCAACCTGAATATGATCTCTATCTTGATTTTACTTATCAGTACGGCACAGGTGCTTGGTCTGGATCTTCCATGCTGCGAAACCTGAAGGCACGTGATTATGTCCAGGCATGCAAGTCACTTTTGAAGTGGAAGTATGTCGCAAAGCGTGACTGTTCCATTCGTTCAAATAACTGCTATGGGGTGTGGACTCGCCAGCTGGAACGCTACAACAAATGCATGGAGGTGAACTGATGTCAGCATTCTTGGCAAAGTTCTACCAGGTGATTATCTGCATTCTCCTATTTCTATTGTTGAGCGCCGTGGCCATTGGTGGGATGCAAACCTTTCGCCTGGCAAAAGCTCAGAACAAGGTACTGAATGCTGAAATCACGTGTCAGGACAAAATCAACAAAAAACTAAAACCGTATCTTGATGCTGAAAAAGAAGCTCAGGAAAAAGCCAATCAAGCGGGTGAGCAGTATGAAGAATCAAAAGAAGTTGAGCGCGTTAAAACCGAAGTTATTACACGTGAAGTGCAAACGGTCAAAGAGCGTCCTGTTTATATCAACACTTGTATTGATGATGACGGGGTGCGTCTCATCAACGAAGCTGGTAATACCGGCTAATTTGAAAACTGAATGTCCGGATCTGATGAAATTGGAATCTGGTCAAGGAAAAGAAATTATTCAGGTGATGGTCGATGATCGACGAAAGTATGTAGATTGTAAGCAACGTCATGCAGCTATAATCAGTATTGTAGAAAAGTCCTCCAAGTGAGGGCTTTTTGCTTATACTGAAATAAGGCATATATTTGAGTGTGTACAGGAATGTGTACATAAAAATATGATTTAAATGATTTTTAAAATAAATATTATTTAAATTAGTAGCTTATGAAACCAGCCGTCCATATCGAAAATGATAGTCGGTCTTTGCATTCAGGATTCTCCAAAGTTTTTCAAAGTTCAACAAAGCATGTAGAAAAGCTTTAGATTCAATGAAATTAGCTGTCTTTCGCGTTCTTTAACGGTGATCAAATAATTTCAAAGTTCAACAAAATCATTTACCTTTCAAGAAAAAATTATGTACATCGGGGTATACATCATTTCGCTCTGCTTGAATATATGCAAAGTATAGAGCATTTGGGCAGGAAAATTTATATGGGTTGAAGTGATGGTGGGCTTAAATTCAATAAAGCACAACTACATGAAAAGGTGGGGGTGGTGACAGATCGGGGTGGTCCGTCGATTCGACTAATACCTAACCTTAATATCGTGTGGCAATACCGCTATTGTGTTGAAAGGAGGGGGATGAATATCTGAAACAGCTCACAGTTAAAGACATTTGCGATCTTTGGTGGGATACGAATGCGTTTCATAAAGTTTTTTATAAGTAGAATTATCGGGCCTTTGAGTTGCTGGTTTATCTGCAATAAGTAGACGCGAGCAATGAGGTTGAAACGCATCAGGTGCAAAAAAAATGTACTTTGGCAGCACAGAACCCAACTGGTCGCGCTTTACAAATTGGATAATAATCCATAAAGGTCATTCAATTGTTTTGCTCTATTTTCTTCGCTTAAATAAGAAACACATTAATTAAATTGTAAGGAATAAAAATGGATGCTGATTTTCAAAGTGTCGTTAATCTAGGAGTGCCATCAGGTCCTCAACCCACACATTTAATTGCTTACATGCAGAACGGTGAAATTAAGACAGTCGAACTCAAAAATGCTTCTGTCGGACTGGCAGAACATGGTGGAACTGATCTAGAGCAGATTTCTAAAGAAGTCATGAGTTATCTTGATTTAAAAGAGGATATTAAGATTATCGCTATTACTGATTTAGGAATGCATTAATTTTCTTAGCCAACAAATTATATTTTTACTAAAGCTCGGATGATGGTACTTATCCGGGCATTTTTATATTGAAAAATAATACAAGGTTGCCATAGTCGATGGGCGTCAGCAGTCCATCTGGTGGGTAATACGGGTATGCAGCTAGAATTGAAATCGTAGCAAAGTCCTCCAGTTAAGAGCTTCTATTTATTATGAATGTAGGTATGTTTTTGAATATTTTTATAAAATTAAATAGTAAAGTAAAATATATCTAAATTAATATTTTGAAAGTCTACCCCTGCCTATTGAAAAATATGTTAGGTTTTTCAGAGCATTTGAGAGATTCAGGTTTTCTATGTTTAGAGCAATAGCAGTGCCACAAGACCCGATGGTTTTACAGCTTGTGCCCATTTTGATCCAAGCTTGTGAAATTTTGCGAGAAGAATATCAGCGTTATTGTTCTGGTGCAGCTTTTGATATCCTTAAAAAGGATGATAATTCGCCGGTGACTCAGGCAGATTTTCGGGTTAATACTTATCTGACTCGGGCTTTGGCGGAGATTTCAGACTTACCTTTATTGTCTGAAGAAGGACAAGAGCATGAACGCCGCTCATGGGCAGAATTCTGGTTGCTTGATCCGCTAGATGGGACCAAAGAGTTTTTGCACCAACGGCCTGAATTCACCATTAATTTAAGTCTGGTCAGAGGCAGTTTAACCACTTTTGCCATATTAGCGGTTCCTGAGCGGCAACTGATTTATTTCTGTCCAGAGCAGGGACTGCCTTATAAATATGATATTCGAACTATGGCCTGGTTCGAGTATGAAACGTCTTTGACAACCAAAATACTTGCTGTAGGGTTGAGCCAAAGCAGCCAGCAGAAACCGAAATATACCGAGTATTTGCAAAGTCTGGCCAAGCTCACTGACTATACGGAATTTAAAGCGGGCAGTGCCTATAAATTTTGCCTGATGTTAGAAGATCAGGTGGATATCTATCCACGTTTTCATCCGACCTCGGAATGGGATACCAGTGCTGGTCAATGTATGCTCGAACGGATTGGCGGTGGCCTGGTCGATTTTAAAGGCCGTCCATTTACCTATAATCATCGGGATACCTTGCTGAATGGCGGATTCATTGCCTTTAAAAATAATGAGATGAAAAATATTGCATTGCAGGCAGTGTATGACATGCAGACTGAGCATTGAGCAAAATCCTGAGCGTGTTATAGTGGTAATTAAGCTATTACAAATCCACTAGGCTGTAACGTGTCCCTGAAACTGCTTCCTCCGAGTATGTTGAGTGCAATTGATTTATTGCCCGATGTACAGACGCCTGTCACCTTATTCACACGACATTCGATTCGTGAGGATGTGCGGGGGCAGGGTTTAGCGGGTTATGACCTGCAACTGACCAGTCAGGGGCGGGATCTGGCGCAAGAATGGGGCGCTTATCTGGCTGATCAGACGGATCGCATGATCCATCACTGTATTTCAAGTCCGATCCAGCGCTGTATCGATACCGCTGCCCTGATGATTGAAGGAGCAGATGCAGTCACTCCTGAGCAAAATACCCATAACATTGAAATTATAGAGCAGGGACTTCTGGTTGAGCCTGGCAGTTTTGTGCTGGACATTCAAAAAGCCGGACCTTATTTCGCTAAGCAGGGTGCGCTCGGCTTCATTAACAGTTTTGTCAATAATGCCTTGCCGGGGATGAAACAGCCGATTCATGGTGTGGTGGATGTGCTGGAACTGATTTACAACACTCATCCGCAAAATAAATATGGATTGAGTCTGGCCGTCAGCCACGACACCATTTTGGCAGCAATGATTGCGGTGATGTCGGGACGTCAGGATGTTAGTCGGGAAGACTGGCCAAAAATGATGGAAGGGTTATTTGTCTGGTTCGAGGGAGATATATTTTTAGAGTCCAAACTAAAATGGATCTGGCGTGGTCAGGTACATGAACTGGATATTGCTGATTTTAAGCGCTCACAGACTTCTTAAATAAAATTATTTTATCCAAGACTCAATTGTTCGCAGCAATTGAGTTTTTTATTTTTAGCTGGAAAATTTATAAAGATGCTGAACTTCTGTATTGATCATTAACTATACGTCGGTCTAAAACGTTAAAGAGTAAATTCTAAAATAGCATTTTTTACATTTATAAGATAAAAGTTCAATAATGTAACGCTGAAAATTATCTATGCTTGATAGATATGGAAATCTTCTTGAGAAAAAATTATGAAAATTATTACAGTTTTAAGCCTGATCGCGATTTTGGGTTTAACCGCATGTCAAAAACGGGACACTGACAATTCGAAACAGGACAAAACGACTTCGCCATCCTCGATGGATAAAGATCGATAAGTTAAAAAACTTGAAAGTAGAAATAGGACTTGGTTGTGAATTTATTAAATAGATTATCCAATCTCAGTACGGTATTGGCCGGTTAAATACATCAGCCAGGTGGCATGAATATGAAGATTGATATTTTTTCTTTAAATTTTCTAAATTTCAGATACAAAAAAAGCCCTAAAAAGGGCTTTTCTTATTTGCGATTAGTTAGAAGCTAGTGCTTTAACTTGCGCGTTCAAGCGGCTCTTGTGACGAGCTGCTTTGTTTTTATGGATGATGCCTTTGTCAGCCATGCGGTCGATTACTGGAACAAGCGTTTTGTACGCTTCAGTAGCAACAGCATAGTCATTAGTGCTGATAGCAGCTAATGTACGTTTAAGATAGGTACGAACCATAGAACGCAAGCTTGCGTTGTGTTTGCGTGCTTTAACGTTTTGACGAGCACGTTTTTTAGCTTGAGCAGAGTTTGCCACTCGTGCACTCCTTGAAATTGATTGGTCTGGGCGGGCTGAAACTCAACTGAAAACCAACATCAGAGGAATTATCACCAGCCCGTAAACAAGTGCCATATTCTGATTAAACTAAGCACCGAAGTCAAGTCTTGACATGCTTTGACAACATTTTAGATGCAGAAAAATTCTAAAGAAAACGTTAGATTAGTATTCCACCTAGGAGATCGTATAAAAAATGACTAAATCACTGACTCATCCCGTTGTTATAGGTGCCACCGGATTGGTAGGGAAACAACTAATAAAACGTTTGCAGGAAGAACCCACTTGCCAGCAGATTACTGCAGTGGTCAGAAAATATCAAAAAGATCTGGATGCTCTGGATAAAGTTCAACAACTGGTATTAGAGGATTTCCTGATGCTGAATGATCAGGATGTCAGCCAGCATAGCCATGGCTTTAGCTGTCTGGGCAGCACCATGAAAAAAGCCGGATCTAAACAGGCATTTTATAGTATTGACTATACGATAAACGCACACTTTGCAGAGCTATTGCAACAGACTTCAGCGCATTACCTGCTGCTGAGTGCGATGGGCGCCAATTCGCAATCACATTTTTACTATAACCGGGTTAAAGGCGAACTGGAGGATTATGTGCAAACATTGACCCTGGATAAAATCAGTCTGATTCGGCCTTCATTGCTTATTGGTGAACGTCCAGAACAGCGTTTTCTAGAAGATATCGCGCAGCAGGTTTACCATAAAGTATCGCGTTTTATTCCTGACAATTTTGTTTACAAGCCAGTGACAGCTGAACAGGTCGCTCATACTATGGTCGAGGCTGCGCTGACCCAGACGGTAAAATTTGAAATTTATGATAATTTACGTATACAAAAAATGAAATGAGGGGAAAACACCGTGTCTACAGCAGCATTTGTTACCTGTGACTTGTTAGATGATCATCCTGAGCTAGAGCTTCAAGTAGTTACACCTTGTCTGGACGGTAAATTTTTTAAGAGTTATGGAGCTCGAAAAACTTTTGGCGGTCAGATTGTGACAGTAAAATGTTTTGAAGATAACTCGCGGGTGAAAGAGTTGTTGGCCACAGATGGAACCGGCAAGGTACTGGTGGTAGATGGTGGTGCATCAATGCGCTGCGCCTTGATGGGTGACCTGATTGCAGAGTCAGCTGTAAAAAATCATTGGAATGGTGTAATTATTTATGGTTGTGTGCGTGATGTCGATGCAATCGCTGAACTTGATCTTGGTGTGCATGCCTTAGCTGCGATTCCGCAAAAGAGCAATCGTAAAGGCATTGGTGAAGTTGATATACCACTGTACTTCGGTGGTGTTACCTTTCAATCAGGTGAATACGTCTATGCAGACAATAATGGTATCGTTTTGTCTAAAGAAAAACTGGTGGACTAAGCCTGTTTATTGAAAACATACAAAAATCAGCTATAACGTGAAAGTTCGGCAGTTTAGATTGCAGCTTTCACGGCTTGAAAATAATAAAGAGGATAGATGATATGTTAGGTCATCAGATTAAAGTAGCACAGGCATTGGCATCTGCATTTCTGGAAGGCGGTCGAGGAACGACTGGAACCCCGTTTCCAAACCAGCCTGAAAAGCCGCTAAAGCTTTATGAATACGAAGGCTCACCATTCTGTCGCCGTGTACGTGAAGTGATGACTTTACTGAACCTCGATTACGAAGTGTATCCATGTCCACGAGGTGGTAAACGCTTTCGTCCCGAAGTAAAACAGCAGGGCGGTAAACTTCAGTTCCCATTTTTAGTGGATGAAAACACGGGAGATAAGCTCTACGAATCTCAGGATATTATTCACCACCTGTTTAAGCATTATGGCAAAATTGGTAAAACCCCAGCCAAATATGCAAATTATCCAAAGGTGCCAGTTGCCGCCATTGCCGGTACGATGGTGAACGGCCTGCGTGGTGGTATGGCGAAACCCTTAAAGAAAGATAAACCTGTACCTGCACAGCTTCTTGAACTGTGGGGCTTTGAAGCCAGCCCATATACCCGTATTGTCCGTGGTGTATTGTCTGAGCTAGAAATTCCCTATATCTACCATAATGTAGCGAAAGAGCGCTGGCAGGATCAGGGTCTGGCAAAACTGCGACTAAAACCGGGTAAATATGAACCATTGCCGGGCGGTAAGCGTGAACATGTCTTAGAAGTGATGGGAAATAATATTCAGGTACCTTATCTGGTCGACCCGAATACCAATGTGAAAATGTTCGAATCGAAAGATATTGTGGATTATCTAAAACGTCAGTATGGATCTTGATTCCTGTAACTGTTTTAAATAAAAGAATTCCTAAGCCAGAAAAAAAAGAGGATCATTTGATCCTCTTTTTTATATTTCTTATTCTTCTTCAGCAGGTGGAACCAGCATGAGAATTGATTCATTGAGCAGATCTGCCAGATCTTCCAGCATATCTTCATCAGCAAAGTCCAGATCCAGCATCACAGACTCACCATTGGCAATCAGCTTGAGTTTTTCTGCAAAAGCTTCCGAGACACATAAACCTTCGCCATTGCCCCAGAACAGTACTTCACCATCTTCTTCAGTATAAAGCAGGCGTGATGCAGGCTCGAGCATAATGCTATAACCCTGATCCAATGCCTCTTCCAGGTCGCCCGTACCAATTTCCTCAGCTTCCGGAAGGTTTTCTGGGTATTTGGGTTCAGACATCAGGCTCATAATGGCATCTTCAAGTACATTGGAGTTATGCAGCTGCTCCATGATTTTGTCTTTCAGATATTCAAGCTCATTGCCTGTGACTTCACCGGCAGCACTGATTTGATCACGAATGATGTCAGTCAGAGGATTGCGTAAAGCTTCATTTTCGGCAAACTTGTCGCCGACACGATCCATCATGTCACTGACATTCGGCATACGGAAACCGAAAGAATAAGTCAGGCAGTCATCTTCAGCGACGCCGTAGTGAGCCAGACCAGGCGGCACATAGAGCAAGTCGCCAGGTGCCAGGACTTCATCAAAATTAACTTCCATTTCTGGTAACAGTTTGAGTGGTTGACCTGGAACGAATGCAGTTTCGGCATCACACATTTGCCCAAGCTGCCAGCGACGGTGGCCATAGCCTTGTACCAGAAATACATCATAGAAGTCGAAATGTTTGCCGACTGAACCGCCTTGCGGTGCATAAGACACCATAATGTCATCGCGACGCCATTGTGGAATAAACGGGAATTTTTTCCAAAGTGCCGACAGGTCAAATGAATAGTGATCTACAGCCTGAACCAAAAGCGTCCAGAATTTGGGCATCTTCTGGAAATCTGCTTTGAGTAAAGGCGAAGATTTCACGCTCCACTGATTCGGATCACGGTCTTTCTGCTTGATGAGACGGGCAGTGACATGTTCTTCAAGCGCAAGTTCCATCACATCGTTGGGTTCAAGCAAACTGACGATTTCAGGCATCGCATTACGCACCAGTAAAGGTTTCTTTTGCCAGTATTCACTAAGGAATTGTTCAGCGGTCATACCGCCTAATACGTCTAAAGGTTGAGACATAGAGTACAGCCTGAATTTAAAGGGAGAGATTAAGGAACCAGAATTTTTAATTCACGAAGAATATGACAGAGCTTGATCATCGGCATGCCCATCAGTGTAGTCTGGTCTTGTCCGATCATTTCTTCAAACAAGCTGATGCCGAGGCTTTCGCACTTAAAGCTGCCTGCACATTGCAAGGGTTGTTCAATTTCGATATAGCGCTCGATTTCGGCCTGAGACAGTTTACGAAACTTGACTTTATAGTGTTCAACCAGACTTTGTTCAAAACCGGTCGATCGCTGCTGCACACTGAGCGCCGTACTGAAATATACAATTTTGTCCGAGTTGGCTTGTAGCTGGCGAATAGCTTTTTCAGTCGTTAACGGTTTACCGATAAAAATATCCGGTGCACCTTCACGCCATGCCACCTGATCCGAGCCGATCACAATCGCTTCTGGATTCTGTTCAGCAATATATCTGGCTTTCTCGAAAGCCAGTCGTTGTGCCAGATCATCTGCATGATTTTCCCCGCGAGGAGACTCATCAATATCCGGAACTACGGAAATATAATCAATATGCAAACGATCCATCAGCGCTTTGCGGGTTTGACTGGATGATGCCAAGATAATCTGTACAGAATTCATTAGACAGCATATTCCTCAAGAATATTTAACGGTACGTAAGCAAGAACAGCTTTGTGACAGGCTTGCAGCTTGATCGGTGGTGCCTGACCGGCTTCATAGGCTTCTACCCAGCGCGTCACGCAGATACACCAGAAATCGCCAGGCTGCAGGCCAGGAAAGTCCAGTTCCGGTAAAGGTGTAATCAGATCATTACCGACTTTTTGGGAAAAATTCAGAAACTCTGAAGTCATTTGCGCACATACCGTATGTTGCCCCAGATCAGTGGTTGCAGTATGGCAAAAGCCATTGCGGAAATACCCGGTAATCGGATCGAAGCAACAGCTGGACAAAGGCTCACCTAACACGTTCAAACGGTTAAGATTTGGATCAGGATGTATCGACATAAGGACTGAATCTAAAAGAGGCTTTTTTCTATCATAACAAAACTTTGGCATTCATAATGATTTCTGCAAAAGATGCTAACCTTTTTCTGCATAATCATTTAAAATCGGCTGGTTTTAATATCTATAAAGTGAGCTTTACATGAACTTTCAGCGTATGACTGACCTCGATTTAGCAGGTAAACGTGTTCTGATCCGTGAAGATTTAAACGTTCCTGTTAAAAATGGTGTGATCACCAGCGATGCGCGTCTTCGTGCAGCATTGCCAACGATTAAAGCAGCACTAGAAAAAGGCGCTGCAGTAATGGTGTATTCTCATCTGGGTCGTCCGGTTGAAGGTGAGCCTAAGGCTGAAC
Organism: Acinetobacter sp. 197; assembly: GCF_048148385.1. Classification (NCBI taxonomy): domain Bacteria; kingdom Pseudomonadati; phylum Pseudomonadota; class Gammaproteobacteria; order Moraxellales; family Moraxellaceae; genus Acinetobacter; species Acinetobacter sp. 197. The sequence continues at coordinate 184,697 of NZ_JAYWZK010000002.1, read as the reverse complement.
AGTCACTTGCCCCTGTAGCGGCTTACCTGACTGAAGCGTTGGGTCAGGAAGTGAAACTGTTCACTGACTATTTAGATGGCGTTGATGTTCAGCCAGGTCAGGTCGTTCTGCTTGAGAACTGTCGTTTTAATGTGGGTGAAAAGAAAAACAACCCTGAGCTTGCAGCAAAATATGCAGCACTTTGCGACGTATTTGTAATGGATGCCTTTGGTACAGCACACCGTGCAGAAGCATCTACTGAAGGTGTGGCACGTTTAGCGAAAGTCGCCGCTGCAGGTCCTTTACTGGCTGCTGAACTTGATGCGCTGGGTCGTGCGTTAAAAACTCCAGAAAAGCCAATGGTGGCGATTGTTGCGGGTTCTAAGGTATCTACTAAACTAGACGTATTAACTTCACTCTCTGATATCTGTGATCAATTGATTGTGGGTGGTGGTATTGCCAATACATTCCTTGCTGCAGCGGGTTATAACGTAGGTAAATCATTGTGTGAAAAAGACCTAATCGATACAGCAAAAGCCATTGCTGCAAAAGTATCAGTTCCGCTTCCTACTGACGTTGTGGTTGCAGATGCCTCTGAAATCAACTTTGAAGATTTCCTGGGTTCATTGGCTGCAGCGAAAGCAACGGTGAAAAACGTTGCAGATGTTGCTGATAATGACATGATTCTAGACGTTGGTCCGGAAACTGCGAAAGCATTTGCAGAAATCCTGAAAACATCTAAGACGATTCTTTGGAATGGCCCGGTCGGCGTATTTGAAGTAGATCAATTCGGTGAAGGGACTAAAACTTTATCTTTAGCGATTGCTGAATCGGAAGGTTTCTCGATCGCGGGTGGTGGGGACACACTTGCTGCGATTGATAAATACGAAGTGGCTGACAAAATTGGTTATATCTCGACGGGTGGTGGTGCATTCCTTGAGTTTGTTGAAGGTAAAACACTTCCTGCTGTTGCAGTGCTATTGGAACGCGCTTAAGTGTAGGTTCTGATTTAAAAAGCTGGCACGATGCCAGCTTTTTTTTATTTTTATAGATCAGAGATTCTGAATCTGTTCATCATTTGGTCATTAAAATGCAATAAACCTGTCATATGATGCAGACCATGAGTCAACAAAACGAGATCTCCTGATGAAACAGCAACTCACTTTAGCTGCATTACTGGCAGCATCTTTGGCCTTAACCGCATGTGCGAAACAGGAAAGTGCCCCAGAATCTGAAGTAGAAGGTTCAGCACCTGTTGCTGCAGAAACCGTAAGCCCAGAACAGCAGGCAGCAATTAATGCCATTGATAAGCCGGTTCTGGATGAAAAAAATATGGATGTCCCGCCTGAAATTGCCAATGCGTCGGCAGATGCAGCTACACCAGATGAATCTGGAGCCGCAGCTTCTGAGCCTGTTACACACTAAGTGAGAGTACGCAAGTAAAAATCCCTGCAAAAGCAGGGATTTTTTATAAAATATTGTATTTTTTGGCTGTATTGAAATAGTTGAACATGTAGAATATGGCCCATTACCTGGGAGGATATTATGGCTCTTATTTCGATGCGCCAGCTCTTGGACCACGCCGGCGAACATGCATACGGCGTACCAGCGTTTAACGTAAACAACTTAGAACAAATGCGTGCAATCATGCTCGCAGCAGATGCAACCAATTCACCTGTAATCGTACAGGCGTCTGCGGGTGCTCGCAAATATGCAGGTGCACCATTCTTGCGTCACCTGATTTTGGCTGCAATTGAAGAATGGCCACATATTCCAGTGGTAATGCATCAGGATCATGGTACTAGCCCTGACATTTGTCAGCGTTCTATCCAGTTGGGCTTTACTTCGGTCATGATGGACGGCTCACTGGGTGAGGATGGTAAAACGCCAACTTCATACGAATACAACGTCGACGTTACTCGCCGTACTGTACAAATGGCACATGCATGTGGCGTTTCAGTAGAAGGTGAAATCGGCTGTCTGGGTAGCCTGGAAACAGGAATGGCAGGCGAAGAAGATGGCGTAGGCGCTGAAGGCGTACTTGACCATTCTCAGCTTCTGACTTCTGTTGAAGAAGCGCGTCAATTCGTTGCAGATACCAATGTTGATGCATTAGCAATTGCAGTCGGTACTTCTCATGGTGCCTACAAGTTTACTCGTCCACCTACAGGCGATATTCTTGCGATTGACCGCATCAAAGAAATTCATGCAGCTCTGCCAAATACTCATCTTGTTATGCACGGTTCAAGCTCTGTGCCACAAGAATGGCTGGCAGTGATTAACCAGTATGGCGGTGACATCAAAGAAACGTATGGTGTACCTGTTGAGCAACTGGTTGAAGCGATCAAGCACGGTGTGCGTAAAATTAATATCGACACTGACTTGCGTTTGGCGTCTACAGGTGCAATGCGTCGTATGATGGCTGAAAAACCAAGCGAATTCGATCCACGTAAATTCTTCAGTGCAACTGTAGATGCAATGAAGCAAATCTGTATTGATCGTTATGAAGCTTTTGGTACTGCAGGTAATGCAGACAAGATTCGCCCGATTTCTCTAGAGAAAATGGTCGAGCGTTATAAATAATTCCTGTTGAATGATTTATAAGAAGGGCCCACAGCAAATGTGGGCTTTTTTATGGATAAATAAAGATGAAAAAATAAGAGCAGCGTATGGAACTGATTTTTATTGCAGCATTATGTAGTGTTGTAGTCTCAATATTATTAAAAGTCGCCAGGAACAAAGGCTTGAGCCCGATTCACATGATTAGCTGGAACTATGCCTCAGCTAGTCTCTTATGTTTTGTCTGGTTCAAGCCTGATATTCAGCATATTTCAATGTCCCAGACACCGTGGTTACTCATTTTAGCTTTGGGTATTTTGCTTCCTAGCGTATTCCTGTTTCTGGCTCAGGCCTTACAGACAGCGGGAATTTTAAAAACAGAAATTGCCCAGCGTCTCTCGGTGGTTTTATCTCTGGCGGCAGCCTATTTTATTTTTCAGGAACAGTTCAACCAGCTAAAAATACTGGGTATTGCCTTGGGGATCAGTGCAGTACTGTGCATTCTGCTTTCACATCGCCAAAGTAGCGGGCAGGGCAGTCAGGGAATGTTATATCTGGGTTTGGTCTGGATGGGTTATGCACTGATTGATGTATTGTTGAAATATACGACCAGTCTGGGTTTGCAATTTGCCGTAGCGCTTAATCTGATGTTTGTATGCGCCATGATTCTATCGATGCTGTATCTACTACTCAAATATCATCATCTGGGGTCCGGCAAGGACATCGGCTTAGGCCTGCTACTGGGCGTACTGAACTTCGCCAACATCGCCTTTTATGTCAAGGCACATATGCTGCTTAAAGATACACCGGCAATCGTGTTTGCCGGCATGAATATTCTGGTAGTCATTTTTGGTGTAATTGCAGGGTTGCTGATCTTTAAGGAGCGCCTCAAACCTGCAAGCACGATAGGATTAATCCTAGGTGTGATCAGTGTGATTTGCCTAGCTTATGCAATGTCTGTCTAACATAGGAAGAGGCAAATTCAAGCGGATAACGCAGCAGGTCTTGTTTTTCTGCCCGTCCCAGCAGCAAGCCGGCCTGTTTACAGTCGGGACAATGCGGATAACGATACTGGGAATGCGCATAATGGTGTAAATAGATTTTATCGCAATGTTTGCATTCGAATTTTAAGGAGCGGGAAGCTATAACAGACATGGATACCTCTAATTGTTATTCTAGTTAGATATTTGGAGAATAAAGCAAAAAATAGGCCCGAATTGATATGCAAAGGGGCACTTGGCCCCTTTTATAACATAATTTAATTACAGTTTGGTGAAAATATCTTCGGCAGGTAGGCGTGATTTAGGTAGCTTGGCATTGAAGTCATTTTCACTGCGATAGCCTAAAGTCAACAATACGGAAGGGGTCAAACCCTGTTCTGCAAGTTGTAGTTCTTCACTGATAATCTCTTCATCAAAACCGCCAATCGGTGTGGCATCGATACCTTCAATTCCGGCAGCCAGAAGCAACTGGCCTAGTGCAATAAAGGTCTGGTTTTCCGCCCAGCGCTGAATATCTCCTTTTTCATTACGATAGTAATGTATATAGCCTGCGCGTGTATTTTTCTGGCCTTCCTTGGCAGATTCATCTTTAAAACGGCCGCTAAGATCATCACGGTTTAATAAGTTGTCTAAATGTTGCTCATTAATATCTGCTTTGGTGCAGAATAAAATGGTATGTGAAGAATCCAGAACTTTGGGTGCATTGTAGGCATAAGTGCCGACCAAGGCTTTTGCAATGCGCTTTTTGGCAGCATCATGATCCGCAATAAAAAAATGCCACGGCTGAATATTGATCGAAGAGGGGGTAAGACGCAAAATTTCTAACAGGCGATCAAACTGGGCTGGGGGGATTTTTTTGCTAGGATCATAGGCTTTAGTGGTGTAGCGATTTTGCGCGATCTTGAGTAAATCCATCAATGGACTCCAATCTTTTCAAATAAGCAGCGGGTAGGGATTTTAACTATATACACTTTCCTATTCCCCAGATTATTACAATAAAACAGCATCTAGCAAAGCCAATTCTAAAATGATCTTGAACTGTGTATCAGCCAAACTTAGAGCTAAATCAGATTAAAAACTATTTTTTGTCTATTGGCACTTTTAAGCAAGAAGCGTTTAATAAGAGGCATCGGCAGCAACATGCAAATAGGTTAGCGGATGCAAGTGACCAATTATTTTAAACACAAACTTAAAACCCAGCAGCAAATCGGCTTATGGATTGGACTGGCCGATGCCTATGGTACCGAGATTGCAGCCAATGCAGGCTACGACTGGTTGTTGATTGATGGTGAGCATGCACCCAGTGATCTGAGAACGACCTTGTCACAACTGCAAAGTATTGCTGCTTATCCCTCGCAAGCCGTAGTACGGCCGCCCATTGGCAGCGTACAACTGATTAAGCAGCTCCTTGATATCGGAGCACAAACGCTGTTGATTCCGATGGTGGAAACTGTGGAACAGGCCGAGCTTATGGTAAAGGCAGTTCGTTATCCGCCTGAAGGGATTCGTGGTGTAGGCGCTGCGCTGGCACGTGCTACCCGCTGGAACAGTATTCCGGATTATTATCAAAGGGCTCATGAGGAAATCTGTCTATTAATTCAGATTGAATCAGTAACAGGGCTGGAAAATCTGGATGCTATTCTTCAGCTTGACGGGATTGATGGGGTATTTATTGGTGCTGTCGACTTGTCTGCGACCATGGGCTATCAAGGTGATCCAAATCATCCTGAAGTGCAAAAAGCAGTAGTAGATGCCATTCAACGTATTCGTGCTGCCGGCAAGGCCGCAGGGATTTTGTCGACCCAGCATGAAGTGACTCAGAAATATCTGGAGCTTGGCACTGAGTTTGTCGCTGTGGGCGTGGATACCAGCGTTTTGATAAATTCTTTACGTGATCTGCTAGGAAAATATAGAAAGGATATCAATGTAATTCACCCGACTGGCGGCTATTAATCAATAAGAACTTCTGAATGAATAGCTTGCTTAGATTTTTGGTTTACTTTTAATCAGAAATTTTTTAGGATGAGCTATTCATTCAGCTATAAGAAGAAAATCCCAAGGAATCTTCAGGAAGCGGAACAGTTTTTACAAGAACAGCAGAACACCTTAAAGAATAAACGTCAGCAAAGAACTAGACGAGCGCAACAAGCTTTTTTTATGATTCACGTACTGTTTGCAGCCTTAAATGCTATTCTCTTGATCCTAAATTATCAAAAGACAGGAGAGTGGAACTTGCTGTACCTCGGGCTGAGTTTCATGTCTCTAATATTGATTTTAAGGTATTTAAAGACAGGTTTTGTTTATCAACGGAAATGAAATAACGTTAAAATGAATTTTAGATAATGAAAGTTAAAAGCCTAATAATTAACAAAGCATGAGAAAAGTTCTTAAAAATCCCATTCTATTGTAATGACAATGTATGTTTGCTTTCCTCGGGAATAAAGGGTATAGTGGCAAAACTTCGAGCGAGTATAGTTCTCGCTTTTATTATTTTTAGCTGATTGTGATTCACTTTTGGTTCAAGCATTTAAGCTTGAATAACATCTAGTAACTACAGAATTATTATACAAATTTGGTTTTATTAATCTCTTTGTACTGTCACAAAAAGCTCATATTATGAGTAAATATTTTGAATATATTAAATGAATGGCATGTCGCCACTGCCGTAAATGGTGGTGAAATTAACGTTAAATTAGTTCCTTTAAAGCGTAAACAGAGCACTCTGGATGGTTTTATCTGGGTAGAAGTTGGAAAAATGATCCAGCTGCAAACTGGTGAGGAAATCCTTTTTAATCTTGATGGTAAAAGCTTTTATACCGGTGTGAACCAGCTTTATCGTTTGTGTTAAGCTAATCTATATCTTAAAAAAAGTGGCTGATTAATATCGCCACTTTTTTAGTTTCAGCATATCAAAATTTTGGTCTGGCTGGATTTCCAGAATTTCAGCATATTCCTGTTTCCAGTCACCCAGTACAATGCGCTTTTTATTAGCTGCTTGATGAATGGCAGCCCGATGTGTATGACCGTGAATCAGCACATCAGCTTGTTTGAAGGCAGTTTCTACGGCAGATGCATTCACATCCATCACGGCATAGCTTTTTAATTGCTGCGCTTCATGGCTTTTTTTACGAAAGCCACTGGCCAGTCTGGCACGAAAGCTGAGCGGCATTTTGCGTAATACGCCTAAAACCCAAGGATGACGAATTATTTTTCTAAACCGTTGATAGGACACATCGTCGGTACACAGAGCATCGCCATGTTCAATGCGATATCGGGTCGAGCCAATATTAAAATGGGCAATCTCTGGCAAAAGTTGTCCAGAAAATTGATCCAAAAAATCCTGACCTAAGGCAAAGTCCCGATTACCTACCAGAAAATAAACCTGATTGCCTGCTTGAGTAAACTGTTTTAATGCAATGACAATCTCGTCCAGCCATGGAGAGGTATAGTCATCGCCAATCCAAGCATTGAACCAGTCACCCAGAATATACAGGTGGGTGTTTCGATCTTGATATTCAGTTAATAAATCTAAAAACCCCCGAACAAGTCGAGGGTGATCAGGTGACAAATGTAAATCTGAGATAAACAGATAGGTCACGAATCTTTTCCTTCTTTAATTTAACCCCTCCTGATCTCCCTTTGAAAAAGGGAGGAAAACCTTATTTTGATAAAAGGTGATTCCCTCCTTTATTAAAGGACTTGCGTAGCAGTGCTACTCAGGGAGGATTTAAACTTATTCAGAAATGATTTTTGCAGATTCGATCACGACATTTTCTAGAGGAACGTCAGCGTGATAGCCACGGTTACCAGTACGCACGTTTTTGATTTCATTTACAACATCCATACCTTCAACAACTTTACCAAATACGGCATAGCCCCAACCTTGAGCAGTTTTGCCAGTGTGGTTCAGGAATGAGTTGTTTTTCACGTTAATGAAGAACTGGGCAGAAGCAGAATGCGGAGCCTGAGTACGCGCCATTGCAATCGTACCTTCGTCATTGGTCAAGCCATTGTCTGCTTCGTTTTCGATTGCATCACGTGTTGCTTTTTCCTTGAAGTTTTCATCCATGCCGCCACCCTGGATCATGAAACCATCAATAACACGGTGGAAAATTACGCCGTCATAAAAACCGTCACGTACGTATTCTAAAAAGTTAGCTACGGTTTTAGGTGCTTTTTCAGTATTGAGTTCTAGAACAATACGACCTTTATTGGTGTTTAATTCGACTTGAGGAAAACTCATTGTGTAATCTCCTGATCATGGACAAGTGCCATGGTTTTTTCTGAATGAGTGAAGCATAAGCAAACTGCGTTCGACAAGGCAAGTAAAAACATTATTTTCTTTGTTAAAAGCATAAAAATAATACCTTATTTATACGTTGATTTATCAAGGCATTTCAAATACTGACAGACATGGCGTAATATTTCTGACAAGCATGGATTAAAACATTTTCTAATCTTTTAACGCCTGGATAGTTTGGTTATAGACAGGTTGCCGTATTTTCACTTTTTAAAATGAGTGAATTGAAATCAAATACCCGAGTTAGCGGTTGAGAGATTAATCACCTATAGTTAAACTAAGGAACTTTGTTAATGAATATACGTACAAATTGTACGATTAAATATTTGTTAATCCCTTTTTAACTTTAGAAGTGAATGATTGATCATGAAGCCAAATGATGTTGTGACATCTCTGCCCGAGAACCCGACCCAAAATAACAGTGCAGTCGATTCAGTGCAGCAGCAAGAGCAACAACCAGGCTTGGATTTTGTACGTCAGGTCATTACCGATGATTTAGCTGCTGGTCGCGTTCAACAGGTAGTGACGCGTTTTCCGCCTGAGCCGAATGGCTATTTACATATTGGCCATGTGAAAGCAATTTGCTTGAACTTCGGAATTGCTGAAGAATTTAAAGGTGTTTGTAACCTGCGTTTTGATGATACCAATCCGGATGCCGAAGAACAGGAATATGTTGATGGTATTGCCAATGACGTGAAATGGCTAGGCTTCCAGTGGGAAGGTGAGCCGCGTTATGCATCAAGCTATTTTGATCAACTTTATACCTGGGCAGTTCAGCTGATTGAGCAGGGTGATGCCTATGTTGATTTGCAAAGTCCAGAAGAGATCCGTTTAAACCGTGGTAACTTTGTTGAGCCGGGTAAAAACTCGCCACAACGTGATGCAACTGTTGCGGAAAACCTAGAACGTTTTGAAAAAATGCGTTGCGGTGAATACGCGGAAGGTCAGGCGGTTCTACGTGCCAAGATCGATATGACGTCACCAAACGTACATATGCGTGATCCGATTCTGTATCGTATTTTGCATTCTGAACATCATCAGACTGGCGATAAATGGAAAATTTATCCAATGTATGACTATGCGCATCCATTATCTGATGCGATTGAAGGCGTTACGCATTCACTGTGCACCTTGGAATTCCAAGATCATCGTCCGTTCTATGATTGGGTGATAGCAAAAGTTAAATCACCGTCAGTGCCACGTCAGTACGAATCTAGCCGTTTGAACGTGGATTACACCATCACCTCAAAGCGTAAACTGCGTAAACTGGTTGAAGGTGGCTTTGTTCAGGGGTGGGATGACCCACGTATGCCAACTGTAGTCGGTATGCGTCGTCGTGGTTTCACCCCTGAAGGTCTGCGTGATTTCTGTCAGCGCGTCGGTGTATCGAAGGTTGATGGCAGTATCGTCGATGTAGCCATGCTGGAATACTGTATTCGCCAGTCTCTGGAAAATACCGCCGCGCGTGGTATGGCCGTGTTAAATCCACTCAAAGTGACTTTAACCAATTTGCCAGCTGACATGGACCTGACCCATTCACGTCATCCGAATGTCGATATGGGTGAGCGTGTTATTCCACTGACGACCGAGCTGTTTATTGACCGTAAAGACTTTGAAGAAGAGCCACCAAAAGGCTTTAAACGTCTGATTCCAGGCGGTGAAGTCCGTTTACGTCATGCCTATGTCATCAAATGCGATGAAGTCATTAAAGATGAAAATGGTGAAGTGGTTGAGCTGAAATGTTCGATTGATCCTGAAACTTTAGGTAAAAATCCTGAAGGTCGTAAGGTGAAAGGCGTGATTCACTGGGTATCTGCGACTAAGGGTATTCCTGCCGAAGTGCGTATTTACGATCGTCTGTTTACGGAGTCTGATCCTGAAGTGGGCGATGACTTTCTGGAAAACCTCAACCCTGAATCATTGAAGGTGGTTCAAGCCGTGATTGAGCCTGCTTTGTCGCAAGCTCAGCCGGAAGATCGTTTCCAGTTTGAGCGTGAAGGCTATTTTGTGGCGGATCAATATGATCATTCCAGCGAAAAACCGGTATTTAACCGTATCCTTGATCTTAAGGACAGCTTTAAACCGGGCAAATAAGCTGGTTTAAGTCAAAATGTAAAAAGCCCAACTCTGGTTGGGCTTTTTTAATACAGCAGGGAACATTCCATGATTGTGCGTGATAAGAATAATAGTTTAGGTTTACTGTTTGCCTGGCAGGGAACGATTCTGCCCAAGGTGCTGCCCGCATTGGTTTTGGTGGTCTTTATTTCTGCCTTGCTGGTGTATTTGAGTCAGGCGCATTTCGTCAGCCTTCCTGCTGTCCCGGCAATTGGCTTTACGATTTTTGGTGTCATTCTCTCGATTTTTTTAAGTTTTAGAAATACGGCCTGCTATGATCGATGGTGGGAAGGACGCAAGCTGTGGGGTGCGTTGATTGCAACCACGCGCCATTTATGCCGTGACAGCCATGTTCTGGACGATCAAACCCGTGAAATCTTATTGTACCGCATGATGCTGTTTACCCATCTATTACGGGACCGATTGAGACAGCAAATGTCCAGCATTCAGGCTTATCAGGCCACTGCCAGCTTTGAACCCGAATCATTCGAGCAATTGCCCATGCAAATCAATCCCTCACAATGGGTGCTGGAGCAGATGCAAAAACAGCTGGTACAACAGTATCAGCAGGGCAAGATCAGCGATATTATTTATAACAACCTGAATCAGCATACTGTGGCCTTGGGAGATATTCAGGCCGGTTGTGACCGGATTTTGTCAACCCCATTGCCATTTTCTTATTCGGTGTTGTTGCATCGTGCGGTTTATTCTTTTTGCTTTATCTTGCCTTTCAGTTTGCAGGCGAATTTAGGCCTGTGGACGCCGATTCTGGTCGGATTGATTGCTTATATGTTGCTCGGGCTGGATGAGCTCAGTGCGGAGCTGGAAGAACCCTTTGGCTTGCAGGACAACGATCTGCCGCTAGATTCAATTGTACGACTGGTAGAGCGGGAAACCCTAAGCTCTTTAGGTAAAGCACTACCTGAGGCGATTCAAGCCAGAAAAGGCTATTTAACCTGATTTGCTATCTATATCTTCAAAATGTAAACACGGCTTCAACCTTTCCTGCTCATTATTTATCGGTAGACTAGGTGTTGAATTAACGATGTTTAAAATTAGTCAGGTCTGACACCTTGGTTTTAGCCTGATCTTGCAATTCACGATATTGTTGCAAACGCTGCTTGGCTTTATCTCTGAGTTTCTTCTTGATGTACAGTGCCAATGCGAAACTGGTGGTGGTCAGGGTCAGGAACATGCTGTTCATAAAACTCATCATTGAGCTGATATAGCCAATCGTCGTCAGGCGATTCATCATGTAAATTACTTGCGGACTACTTTCCACGCCGGTAATGGCCCAAGTGCACAAATGCTCGCAATTATTAATAATCAGATGATAGTTATTTTCATGCATTCTGGAACGCATGCGACGTACCACTTTACGACCTTTATATTTTGCCGAATCATAATGCTGTATGTGAATTGGTTTACCCTGACTGAAATTTTCAATCGAGGTGATTTCAATAGGGCGTTTTTTGAATAAATGCGCAAAACCGGAATAATGAATGACACGACCACGTCCGGCATAAATCCCGTGATGGGTATAGCCGAAATGTTTGACCATAAGATGTGCCCCTATGGGAAACCGTTTAGTCCGCTGCATATCAGAATTAAGCCATTTAAAAGCATTGTCGTTTAATAGGAAGTGTACTGTGTTTTACAAAATTAATCGATGTCTTGTCTGCATTTCAGAATAAAATTGGAGACTTGATCATCATTTTTTAAATAATTCAAAGAAGCTAGAATCGAAGAAATATAGAGGTGATAAAAAGATCTAAATAGCCTAAGAAAATCAGCTCTTGTCTAAAATCAAAACTTGGAATCGAAGGTATCATGCAGAATTTCTCTGCCTAATGACAGAGACTCTAAAGTCATTTTTAGCCTTATAACCTGAGTAAAGGAAGAGGGGATTAAATTATACAATCCCACTTCTCCAAATAAAAAAAGCACCTGATGAAACAGGTGCTTTTTTTTACGGCTGTAACGTTGGCCGATTATTGCAATGGCAAGTGCTGAAGTTCATTCAGCTCTTTGCGGCTATAGCCTCGAGATACGAGAACCTTTTTAATTCCGATGATGATTTCTTCATCAGTGGCTTTAGAAAGTGCTTCAAGAAGCTGTTCATTTGTCTTGCAAGAGCAATCATTTTCAACACAAGCGATTTGATTCTTGTGTTCATTGTGTTGTTCATTAGAAAACAACTTTTGCCAAAAACTCATAGAGCCTTCATACAACAACCTAACATAGAGTGAAATATAGCCAATTAAATAAATAAAGCAATAGGACCTATGTGATAAAAGCAGCAGTCAGACTTGAAAATTTCCGATTGAAGCCAACATTTCTAACGATATTTCTTGCTGTACAAGTCAATATTTATTATTAAGTTTATGATTATTAATACAAAAAATGGAGCTTCAAAAAGCTCCATTATTGTAACAATATAATAAATTGAAACAAATTCTTTATACTTTTTCCAGTAAAACACCTGTCTCTACATGGTGAGTATAAGGAAACTGGTCGAACATGGCGAATTTGCTGATTTTGTGGGTGTGAGACAATTGTTTCAGATTGTCATATAAAGTATCTGGATTACATGAAATGTAAATAATACGCTGGAAACGTTGTAACAACTTCAGTGTTTCAGTATCAATCCCAGCACGCGGTGGATCGACAAATACCGTATCAAAATCATAAGTCGAAATATCGATTTGTGCTTCCTGCAAGCGGCGGAAAACACGTTCGCCATTATAAGCTTGAGTGAATTCTTCGGCAGACAGACGCGCAACCTGAATATTTTCAATCTGGTTCTGCTCAATATTCCACTCAGCTGCATAAACTGAAGATTTGGCTAATTCAGTGGCCAATACACGGCGGAACTTGGTTGAAAGCGGCAGAGTGAAGTTGCCATTACCACAGTAGAGTTCCAGCAAATCTTTATCTGATTGTTCCGCTGCATCACATGCCCATTCCAGCATTTTTTGACAAACTTGTGCATTGGGCTGGGTGAAGCTGCTTTCGATCTGCTTATATTTATAGCGACGATCAAAAACAGACAGTTCTTCCACCACATATTCATCAGTCAGGACAAATTTCTGGCCACGGCTGCGACCAATCAGTTTGATGTTGAGTTTTTCCGCCAGCGCTTTTGCTGCTGGTTCCCAGCTTTCATCCAGTTTACGGTGATAAATTAGGGATACCAGAACCTGACCACTTAAAGTCGCCAGAAAATGTACTTCAAACAGGCGATGACCCAGATTGGCATCTGCCTTGAATGCTGCCAGTAGTTGCGGCATCAAGTCATTAATACTGCGGTCTGCAATTGGAAACTCATCAATCCGAATCACTTTTTTATTGTTGTTCTCGTCACGTTCAAACATGGCATAAAACAGATCATCTTCAGTATGCCAGATCCGGAATTCAGCACGCATGCGGAAATATTTTTCAGGAGACTGGAATACTTCTAAAGCAGGTGGTTGATATTCGGCAAACTGAGCGCTGATGCGTTCAATTTTGGCTTCAAGTTGTTGCTGATAAGATGAGGTCATATGCAGTAAGAAATCGCAAATATTTTAAAGCGCAAATGGTAGCAAAAAATTGCCGATCTGCCTAAGCCTATTCTGGTAGAACGGCTTTAAAAACTGCATAAAAAAGACCAAACACTCTGAGGAGAAAAATTTGGTCATAAAGAGGAAATATTTGAACTAAAAATGCGGGATTTATTCGACTTATTTAGAGATTACCCATGGTCATTAAACTGGCATTGCCGCCTGCCGCCGCCGTATTGATGCTGATGGCGCGTTCAATCACCAATCGTTCGACCGGAATATCGTAGTTTCCCGAACTCCAATGAGTAACACTAATAATTGGACCTTTTCGGGCTGCAATGCGTTTCTGCAAATCAATCAGTTCAGCAGTGTCACCATGATGCAGGACGGCACCAAATGCACCTATTTCAATATTCCGGATCACTTTAAACTGCTTGCTGACCGCGGCCGGCATCGTTGGTAAATATTTCAGCATAAAAGTATTGTCCGCCAGTACCGCAGGACGACTGCCAACCGATAAAATCGCCAGAATTTGCTGAATCTGATCCTGCTCGGTATGTGCTAAGGATAAAACACTTTCTCGTGGCAAGATGATGTACTGATTATCCTCACCAGTTGGGCCTTGCAGGCTAAAGCTTTGACCAGTCGCAATTTGCATAGGCGCTTTTAAAGATAAAGTTGGGAAAGTTTTAGCTAACCAAGCTTTAAACTCCTGAACAAGGTGATTTTCAACAAGGGCTGGCTCCGCTTGAACTGCATAAGGCTGAGCCAGTTTTTTCTCGGATACGTGATGCATTAAACGGTAGATATACAACGGGCCACCCGCTTTCGGGCCGGTGCCGGACAAGCCTTCACCACCAAATGGCTGGACACCCACGACAGCACCAACGATATTGCGGTTGATATACAGGTTGCCGACTTCTGCTCGCGCAATCACGGTTTGCATGGTTTCATCAATGCGCGTGTGCAAACCCATAGTCAGGCCATAGCCCTTACTGTTGATCTGATCTAATAACTGTTCCAGTTCGCCATATTTATAGCTGATCAGATGCAGTACCGGACCAAATACTTCACGTTCCAGATCATCCAGATTTGGCAGTTCAATCAGGGTTGGTGCAATGAATGTTCCTGGAGTTAATTCAGTCTGGTCTTGATTAAACATCAACTGATAAACTTTATGGCCTTTGCTGCGCATCTGCTCAATATGCTGTTGGATATTTTGTTGGGCTTCTGCATCAATCACCGGACCAATATCGGTTTTAAGCAAGACCGGATTGCCAACGCGCAACTGTTGCATCGCACCTTTGAGCATGTTGCGCACAGCCTCCAGATTATCTTCTTGCACACAGAGGACACGCAGGGCAGAACAGCGTTGACCGGCACTGTCATAGGCAGAGCTCACAACATCCAGCACCACCTGTTCGGTCAGGGCGGATGAATCCACAATCATGGCATTCTGACCACCGGTTTCAGCAATCAGGGTGACGCTTTCTCCAAACTGGTTTAGCCGTTCTGCAACGGTTTTTTGTAGAATTTGGGCGACCTCGGTGGAACCGGTAAACATGATGCCCTGAATACGCGAATCTGCACTGAGCTGTGCACCAATGGTTTCACCGCGCCCAGGTAGCAGCTGTAATACATCCTGCGGAATCCCTGCTTCCCATAAAATCTGTACGGCTTGTGCTGCAATCAGCGGTGTTTGTTCAGCCGGTTTGGCAATCACGGTATTACCTGCTACCAGTGCCGCTGAAATCTGGCCGGTAAAAATCGCCAGCGGGAAATTCCATGGACTGATACATAGCACGGTGCCTAAAGGCTGGATCTGTACATGGTCACTGAGATCCAAAACTTGAGCTGCATAATAGCGTAAGAAATCTACTGCTTCACGAACCTCAGCAATCGCATTGGCATAGGTTTTACCTGATTCACGAGAAAGAAGAATCATGAGCGGAAGCAAACGCTGTTCCATCAGTTCTGCTGCTCTATTCAGGCAGGCAGCACGCTCATTTTTTGACAGATTGGCCCAGAAACTTTGTGCATTAACTGCTTGGGTGAGCGCAATTTCGGTCTGTTCAGAAGTTGCTTCATAGACCGTGCCGACCACATCCTGATGTTGTGCCGGATTGATTACGGGGACTGCTTGGGTCGTATCCACGCTGTTAAATGCTGTTCCCATAGCCGCTGCCTGAAATTGCGTATTTGCCAGATTGACTGCGACGTCATTTAAAACACGGAGTTCAGCATCATTGGCCAAATCCAGTCCTGAAGAGTTAATGCGTGCATCGGCATAAAGATCTTGCGTATACGGAATATGTGGATGCTTGGCTCCCAATACGTTTTCCTGTTTTGATGCCTTTAAAATCGTTTGCTGTGGATTTTCAATCAAATCCTCAATGTTTAAAGTCTTGTCGGCAATACGATTGACGAAGGAGGTATTAGCACCATTTTCCAGTAAACGGCGCACCAGATAAGCCAGCAAAGTTTCATGATTACCCACGGGCGCATAGATCCGGCAGGGTATACCGAGTTTATTTTTCGCTGGATCGCCCACGACATTTTCATAGAGCGGTTCGCCCATGCCATGCAGACATTGAAACTCATATTGGCCAGCATAATACTGCTCAGGTTGCGCCAGTTGATAGATCGTCGCTACCGTTTGTGCATTATGAGTGGCAAATTGCGGGTAAATATAGTCCGGTTCAGCCAACAGCTTACGCGCACAGGCGATATAAGACAGATCGGTATGCACCTTTCGGGTAAATACCGGATAATCCGACATTCCATCAATCTGGGCCTTTTTGATTTCGCTATCCCAATACGCGCCTTTGACCAGACGAATCATCAGGCGTTTCTGGCTGCGTTTTGCCAGATCAATGATGTAATCCACGACATAGAAGCAGCGTTTTTGATAGGCCTGAATTACAAAGCCAATGCCTTTCCAGTCCTGCAATTGCGGTTCAAAACACAGGCGTTCTAACAGTTCCAGCGAAATCTCAAGGCGATCGCTTTCTTCAGCATCGATATTTAAACCAATATTGTATTGCTGGGCCAAGACCGCGAGTTTAAGTACTTTTGCATAGAGTTCCTCATGCACGCGATCCATTTGCGAGCGCTGATAACGTGGATGCAGGGCAGAGAGCTTGATAGAAATTCCGGGACCATCATAAACATCTTTATCCTGCGAAGATTGACCAATGGCATGAATGGCTTGCTGATAATCCTGATAATAACGATCAGCATCCGGGTCGGTCAGTGCTGCTTCACCCAACATGTCATAGGAATAGCGAAATCCTTTTTCTTCCAGCGGTTCGGCATTTTTTAATGCTTCATCAATGGTTTCACCCGTAACAAACTGCTCGCCCATCATGCGCATGGCAACATCGACGGCCTTACGGATAATCCCGCGGCCACTGCGTGCCAAAATACCAGTCAACAAGCTAGACAGGCTCTTTTGCTGAGGGGTTTCCATCAGCTTGCCAGTCAGCATTAGTCCCCAGGCTGCCGCATTCACAAACATTAGTTGGCTCTGGCCCAAATGTTCTTTCCAGTTGCCTTGATTGATTTTGTCTCGAATCAGCAGGTCACGTGTGGCTTTGTCCGGAATCCGTAGCAAGGCTTCTGCCAGACACATCAGGGCAATGCCTTCCTGAGAGGATAAAGAAAATTCCTGCAATAAACCCTGTACGATTCCGGCTTTCCCAGTGGAGCTTTTACGTTCACGCAAAGAATGTGCGAGATCAAAGGCAAGCGCCTGAATCTTGTCACTCATCTCGGAAGAAATTTCACTATGGGCCAATAACTCTTCGACGCATTCAGTTTCAGCACGACGCCATGCCGTATTAATCCGTTCTTCGTATTGGTTTTTATGTTTAAATTCAGCAATATAATTCGAGTGCTGGGCCGCATCTAAAATTGAATCTGGGCGGAGAGTGGTTGGCATAGTGACTTCCTGTACTGCGTCAATCAGTTCTTTGAGGTGAATGAGTTTTAATCTATAATCACAGAATATTTGACGAATATCTCACTATAGTTTTCGCTTTTTTTAGAGAATAATTCTAATGCCAAGTCCTTATTTGAACCTTGACCGTATAGATATTCGTATACTGGGTTTATTGCAATCTGATGCCAAGCTGTCCAATATCAAACTGGCTGAACTGGTCAATCTGTCACCTACGGCAGCCTTGGCCCGTGTACAAAAGCTGACCCGTGAAGGTTTTATTGTGGGCTATGAAGCGCGTCTCAACCCCGTGATGTTGAATAATGGTTTTGTGGTCTTTGTTGAAATTTTACTGGATAAAACCACACCGAATGTTCTAGATGAATTTTCCCATGCTGTGCGGCAGATTCCTGAAATTATTGAATGTCATATGATCAGTGGCGGTTTTGATTTCGTGGTGAAAATCCGCTGTGCCAATATGGATGAGTTCCGGAAAATCTCTGGTCAGATCTTGTGGCAATTGCCCGGAATTAAGGAAACGCGCAGTTATCCGGTGATGGAAGTGATTAAAGAAAGTCAAAGAATTCATCTGAAAATGCCGGGAAAAGCCAAATAATTAGCAGTAAATTAAAATCAAAAAGGGACGCGAAAGCCCCTTTAATTTATGCTGAAGAAAATGTTTATTTTTTCATTTCCGCCATTTCTTTTTGATACTCGGCTTTAGCCATTTCAAAGCGTTCGACTACATCAGCACTCGGTGCTTTATCCAGCAGGCTAACAATGATAATGCTGAGCGTGGCCAGAATAAAGCCCGGAATAATCTCATACAGACCGGTATCACCCATGTAATTTTTCCAGACAATTACAGTCACGGCACCGACCAGCATACCCACAATTGCGCCGTTGAGGGTCATTCGTTTCCAGAACAGAGACAAGATAATCAGCGGGCCGAATGCAGCACCAAAGCCGGCCCAGGCATAAGCCACCAGACCCAAAACCTTACTGTTCGGATTAATCGCCAGTGAAATCGCAACCAACGCGATCACCAAGACCATGCCGCGACCTACCCAAATCAGCTCTTTTTGTGAAGCATTTTTACGCAGGAAACTCTTGTATAAATCTTCGGTCAGGGTGGTTGAGCAGACCAGAAGCTGACAGCTTAAGGTACTCATAATTGCCGCCAAGATAGCAGCCAGAATGATTCCGGCAATCCAAGGATTAAACAGGATTTTGGTCAATTCCATAAATACCGTTTCAGGATTTTGATTCACCACTGAACCCAGTGCCGGATTGACCGTAAAATAGGCTATGCCGATATAACCAGCAGCCATTGCACCGCCTAGACATAGAATCATCCAGGTCATGCCAATGCGGCGTGCAGCAGGAATGGTTTTGACTGAATCTGCCGCCATAAAACGCACCAGAATATGCGGCTGACCAAAATAACCCAAGCCCCAGGCTAAACTGGAAATAATCGCAACGGTGCTTAAACCTTCAAGCATGCTGGAAGCATGTGGACGAGCCGATTCAAGGATTATACTCACTTGCTGGCTGTTGTCACCCAAGGCTAGGAAAGTAATGATCGGAGTCAGCAATAAGGCAAAAATCATCAAACCGGCCTGGAATGTATCGGTCCAGCTGATTGCCAAAAACCCGCCAATACAGACATAGAGAATGGTCGCCATGGCACCAATCATAAGTGCTGTGGTGTAATTCCAGCCAAAAAGACTTTCAAACAGACGTGCGCCTGCAACCATACCCGAGGCGCAATAAATTGCAAAGAACACCAGAATCACCAGGGCTGACAAGACTCGTAAAATACGCTTGCGGTCGGAAAAACGGCTGGTGAAATAATCCGGCAAGGTCAGGGCATTGTTCTGATATTCGGTATGTGCACGTAACCGGCCAGCGACCAGTAACCAGTTTAACCATGCGCCGATAATCAAACCGACTGCAATCCACGCCTCTGACAGGCCGGAGAGGTAAATGGCCCCCGGAAGACCCATCAATAACCAGCCACTCATATCCGATGCGCCCGCCGAAAGTGCAGTAACGACACTGCCCAGACTTCGCCCACCTAAAATATATTCATCAAAATTAGAGGTTGCACGGTAAGCATATAAACCGATTGCAATCATGGCGATAATATAAAACATGAAGGTAATCAGGGTGGGATTTAAATAAGTCATAGGCAGGGCATCCTGTAAATATGAAAATCATCGTCCAAGATGATTTTTTGTACGGAGATCGCAAGGCAGTGATTCAAGCATGGTTTAAAAATTACACTCTGTAACAATTGCACGGCTTTTATGTTTTCTTATTGTAAATTCATTCCGGATCCACTGAAATTGAACGATGAGTAGCTACGGGTATACAAGGCGAAAAGATGTCGATTAAGAAAAAGTGACAATGCATAATCAACAATTAACGTAGAGAAATTTTAGCCAGTAAATTACATAAACTTACAGAATTAACAGCTCTATCGTATTGGTAATAAACAGTAGCAAATCTAGGGCAAAGTCTTCATATTAGATGTGGATTTGTTTGCTCATATTGAGATCACACCAAATACGGTGCATCGCCAAGAGTATTTTTCCGTGGACAATTTGCTTCAAATCGAACCGACCCGCATAGAACGTGATTTGTTGGGTGAAAAACAGATTCCATTACATAGCTATTATGGGATTCATACCTTACGTGCTATCGAAAATTTTAAGATTTCCGGACTGGCCGTAGGACAACAACCGCATTTTATTCGTGCCTTGGCCCAAGTAAAAAAAGCCTCGGCACAGGCTAATCTGCATTTTAAAAAATTGCCTGAGCAGACCAGTCTTGTTATTCAGAAAGCTTGTGATGAATTGATTCAGCATCCGGAAGCGTGGCAATCGGCATTCCCACTCGATCCTTATCAGGGCGGTGCCGGAACATCCATCAATATGAATGCCAATGAGGTGATCGCCAATATTGCCCTTGAAATGTCGGGCCATCAGAAAGGTGATTATCACATTCTGCATCCGAATGATCACGTCAATACCTCGCAATCGACCAATGACGTTTATCCAACAGCCTTGCGTCTGGCAACCTATAGCAGTCTGGACGAATTATTGAATGTACTTAACGCATTAATAGAGTGTATAGGCCAGAAGGCGGCTGAATTTAAATATGTTATCAAGATGGGACGTACCCAGTTACAAGATGCAGTTCCGATGACTATGGAACAGGAATTCCGAGCATTTGCAACTTTATTAAAAGAAGATCTGAAAATGATTAGGCAGATGCGACAGTTATTGCTGGAAGTCAATTTAGGTGCTACTGCGATTGGGACCGGGGTCAATACACCACCCGGCTATGCCAAGCGGGTGGTGGAAATCTTGGTGCATCTGACTGGTCTGCCTTTAAAAGGAGCCGCAGATTATGTCGAGGCGACCAGTGATTGTGGCGTCTTTATTATTCTGTCGAGCAGTTTAAAACGTCTCGCGGTAAAACTGTCCAAAATCTGTAATGATCTGCGCCTGCTCAGTTCGGGACCGCGTACAGGTCTGGCTGAAATTCGGTTACCCGAATTACAGGCGGGTTCTTCGATCATGCCGGCAAAAATCAATCCGGTCATTCCGGAAGTTGTGAATCAGATTGCCTTCCGGGTGATTGGTAATGATTTAACCATTACTATGGCTGCGGAAGCCGGGCAGCTACAATTGAATGTCATGGAACCTGTGATTGCCGTGGCGATGAATGAATCAATCCAGTTATTGACCCAAGGCATGCAAACTCTGAATCAGAAATGTATTGCTGGTATTCAGGCCAACGAGCAGATTTGCTTAAGTTCCGTTATGCGCAGTGTCGGGATTGTGACCTTGCTTGAACCGATATTGGGACATGCCAAATGCGATGAAATCGGCAAACAATGTATGCGCGAAAATAAAACCGTGCCACAGGTGGTATTAGAGTTGGGCTTATTGAGTGAAGCGCAATTAGAAGAGATTTTTGCATTTGAAAATCTGGTATCTGAAATCCCTTCAGCAGAGAATCAGCTCGAACAGGTTTCTTAACAGAGCCAGAGACGTTAAGTCGTATGTAACATCGAACAGCTGCTATTTTGATAATTTGCCTTAAGTTCAGGATGTGGATTTGAGGCATTTTCATCTAGACTATAAGCTGAACTATATTTGGCTGGGTAAATGGCGATGTTTGATAAAATCAGTGCATTATTTAAAAGTAATAAACCGACTGCTGCACAGCTATATTTAGAAGAGCAGAATATCCAGTATGTAGAAGGTACAGGTTATATCGTCGATGGTATTCAACTCAATCAGGAATTGGGTGCACGATTAGAGTATTTGTCCAATCGCCGTTTAAAACAGTTTGATGATTTAAAAGCGTTATATGATACCGCGATGCTGATCAATGAAAAAATTGATCTGGAAATTGCCCATCAGCGTTTTAATGCGACTTTAGGCAATACCAAAGAAAACCTGCTGCAATTCAAAATGATCCTTAAGAAGTTAAATGATTATTATCGTAACTTTCTGCGTGATCAAAAATAAGCTGCAAAAGTGGCTTATTTTTGATGTGTATTGATGTCGCAAGACTGCATAAAAATAACAAAATATCCTGAGATCATCGTGCTAGTATAAGCCTCAGGTTATTTAGACTTTAAAGCTATATCCATGTTCCAGCAAGAAATTTCCCAACTCAATTTACCACAGCTCAAAGCAGGCGAGAAACGCTGGTTAGGCAATCTGCAAGGTTCCTCAACTGCATTATTGCTTAAAGAAATCGTGCAGCAGCAATCGCGTTTATTTATCGTGATTGCACGTAATAATCAGCATTTGGGTCAACTGGAAAGTGAACTGGAATTTTATGGGATTAAACCCACGATTTTTCCAGATTGGGAAATCTTGCCTTATGACCGTCTCTCCCCACATCAGGATATTGTCTCGGAACGTCTGGCAATCTTATCCAATATGCCCAAAACAGGTGTACTGTTGCTGTCCGCCTCAACTCTGGCACAACGTGTAGCGCCGACCTCATGGATTCTGGGTGAGCATTTTGATATTCATGTCGGTCAGAAATTTGATCTGGAACAACAAAAGAAAAAGCTGATTCAGGCGGGTTATCATCTGGTCGATACCGTTTATGATCCGGGTGAATTCGCAGTGCGCGGCAGTATCATGGATATCTACGCATCGGGACAGGAAGCACCAATTCGGATTGACCTGTTTGATGATGAAATTGAAAGCCTGAAATTTTTTGATTCTGAAACTCAGCGCACCACAGAAAGTTTGCAGCAGTTTACCGTATTGCCGGCACAGGAATTTCCGCTCAAGGAAGGTCGTGCCACTTTCCGTGACCGCTATGCCGAATTTTTCCCGACCGCGAATCCAAAGAAAAACCCGATCTATCAGGATGTGATGGATGGCATAGTCTCGCCGGGAATCGAGTTTTATTTGCCCTTGTTTTTCAGCGCGGAAGCAATGCAAGGCCAAAGTTCACTGATTTCGTACCTACCAAAGAATGGCATTGTCATTACAGATAGGGCTCTCGAAGAAAGTCTCAGCCAGTTTTGGCAGGATGTGGTACGCCGTTATGAAGATCGTCGCCACAATGTCGATCAGCCGATCTTGCCCCCAGAAAGCCTGTTTTTTCAGACCAATCAGGTGCTGGAGCAACTGAATCAGTTTGCACGCATTATTGCCGCACAAACACCTTTTGATCAAAAAGCTGGAGTATTGAATCTTGATACCCAGTTGCCACCGCGTCTACCTGTAGACCCGAAACGTGAAAAACCGTTTCATGAAGTCAAAAAATATATTGATCAGGCCAATCATCCGGTACTGCTGGTGGCTGAGAGTGCGGGACGCCGTGAAAGTCTCAAAGACGCCTTAAGACCAAGTCTGGGTGATATTCCAACAGTTGAAAATTTTGATAGTTTTGTCCAGTCCCTGCATGCAATTGCCATTACCAATGCGCCTTTAGAGCGCGGTCTGGTATTGACTGATCGTGTTAGCGTAATTTCTGAAAATCAGCTGTATGAACATCGGGTGGTACAGCGCCGTCGCAAGCGTCTGCAGGAAGTTTCCGAAGAGTTTCTGATCCGAAGTCTAACTGAGTTGACCATGGGTGCGCCTGTGGTACATATCGATTATGGGGTCGGACGTTATGCTGGTCTGGTCACCTTAAGTATTGATGATCAGGATCATGAATTCCTGCAGCTAGATTATGCCGATGCCGCCAAAGTCTACGTGCCGGTGACCAATCTGCACTTGATCAGCCGGTATAGTGGCGGTGATCCGGATCTGGCACCCTTGCATAAACTCGGTACAGATGCCTGGAATAAAGCCAAACGTAAAGCGCTGGAGCAGATTCACGATGTCGCGGCCGAATTGCTACATATTCAGGCACGGCGTTCTTCCAAGCCCGGGATCAGTTTTGAAATCGATCAAAGCCTGTATATGCAATTTGCTAGTGGCTTTGCTTATGAAGAAACACCGGATCAGGCCAATGCCATTGAAGCGACGCTGCAGGATATGCAGCAGGCCAAACCGATGGATCGACTGGTGTGTGGTGATGTCGGTTTCGGCAAGACAGAAGTCGCGATGCGTGCCGCATTTGTTGCAGTACAGAATAACCGGCAGGTGGCAATTCTGGTACCGACTACCTTGCTGGCCCAACAGCATTATGATTCATTCAAAGATCGTTTTGCCGACTGGCCGGTCCGGATTGAAGTGCTGTCACGTTTCGGTTCTTCCAAATCACATACCAAGACCATTGACGACCTGATTGAAGGTAAAGTCGATATTGTGATTGGTACACATAAGATTTTGCAGGAAAATGTCCAGTTTAAGAATCTCGGTCTGATGATTGTCGATGAAGAGCATCGTTTCGGTGTGCGCGACAAGGAACGAATCAAGGCCATGCGTGCCGATGTTGATATGCTGACACTGACTGCGACCCCAATTCCACGTACGCTGAATATGGCCTTTAGTGGCATGCGTGATCTGTCGATTATCGCCACACCGCCGGCACGCCGTCTTGCGGTGAAAACTTTTGTGCAAGAACATACCGATGACACCATTAAAGAAGCGATTCTGCGTGAATTACTGCGCGGTGGTCAGGTTTATTTTTTGCATAATGAAGTTGATACGATTGATCGTGCCGCCGAGCATATCCGTAAATTGGTGCCGGAAGCGCGGGTGATTGTGGCCCACGGGCAGATGCGTGAACGTGAACTGGAGCAGGTGATGCAGCAGTTCTATCATAAGGAATATAATGTTCTGGTATGTTCGACCATTATTGAAACCGGGATTGATGTTCCGAATGCCAATACCATTCTGATTGAACGTGCTGACAAACTCGGATTGGCACAACTGCATCAGCTGCGCGGACGTGTAGGGCGCTCACATCATCAGGCTTATGCCTATTTAATGGTGCCGTCTTTAAAAGCCTTAAAAGGTGATGCGGAAAAACGTCTGGACGCCATTCAGCGTGCATCAACCTTGGGTGCCGGTTTTATGCTGGCAACTGAAGATCTGGAAATTCGCGGCGCAGGTGAATTGCTCGGTGAGCAGCAGAGTGGTTCGATGCAGGCGATTGGTTATAGCCTGTATATGGAAATGCTGGAAAAAGCCACCAAAGCCATTCAAAAAGGCAAAACGCCAAACTTCGATGCACCATTGTCTTTGACTGCCGAAATTACCCTGCATATGCCCGCACTGATTCCGGATGAATATCTTGGCGATGTCCATCAACGTCTGTTGTTTTATAAGCGTATCAGTAATACCGATACCCAGGAAAAACTGGACAATATCCGGATGGAATTGATCGACCGTTTTGGCATACCGCCACAACCTGTCAAACAGCTATTTACCGTCCATCAGATTCGACTGAAAGCCGAACAGCTTGGTATTACCAAAATTGATATCAGTAGCCAGGGCGGGCATATTGAATTTGCCCCGGATACCCCGGTTCAGGCGATGACCATCATCCAGATGATGCAGAAACATCCGACCTATTTCCGTATGGAGGGAGGACAGCGTCTGAAAGTGATGGTCATGCTGGAAGATTATCAAAAACGGATTCAGTTTATTCAGGATTTGCTGGATAGTCTGCTCAAAGAATTACACTGATTTTATTCGATTAAATCAGCCTGAAAATTCAGCTGGGATTACATTACAGGATGAAATTTGCAGGAACGACAGGCTTGATTTTTTTGATGAATTGTTTAGAGTGATTGTTGTGATCTGCTTTGCAACAAATCATGAGAATTTGTCTTTAAACACATTGCTTCCAATATTCAGCTTCAGTTGGATATGTTAGTATTAGCCATCATTCTAATTTTGCATCATTTATAAAGATATGTTTAGTTTGCATCCACAACTTGCTCAAGATACTTTTTTTGTAGGCGACTTTCCTTTGTCAACATGTCGTTTGATGAATGATATGCAATTTCCCTGGCTGATTCTGATTCCACGTGTGCCGGGTGTCTCTGAACTATATGAATTGAGCCAAGCTGACCAAGAGCAGTTTTTAAGAGAGTCAAGCTGGTTATCTAGCCAGCTGGCACGTGTTTTCCGTGCGGATAAGATGAACGTAGCAGCGCTAGGCAATATGGTGCCGCAATTGCATTTTCATCATGTGGTCCGTTACCAGAACGATGTTGCATGGCCAAAACCGGTTTGGGGCACACCTGCAGTTCCATATAGCAGTGAAGTACTTGCACACATGCGTCAAACCTTAATGCTGGCTTTACGTGGCCAGGGCGATATGCCATTTGACTGGCGCATGGACTGATCAGTCAAAGGCATTCAAAGAACCATGGACAGTTGCGGACTTCAGGGAGTGAGTGAGTGCAATTAGACGACTGGATTCAAAAAGAGCCTCATCAGTTCGAATATTTCCATCGCATGATGGGATATATCATGTTGTCTGTGGTTCTGGTCGTTTTTCATTACACTGAACCAGATACCCAGTATCAACTTTTTGTTCCCTTTTTTTTGTTTCTGGTTTTACTGATCATCCCCAAGCTATCTCGCTGGATGATTTATAAATATGATTATCATATCCGGCGCAATATTCTTTTTCTGATCGATGTGATTGTCATTTCGGTGGTTCTGGCGGCCGTGCATCTGGACCTGGTATTGTCTTTACTCGGTCTGGTGGCAGTCCTCTATACCGCAATTAGTAATAAAATCTCATTTATGATGGCTTCTCTAGCCAGCCTGATCGGGATTACGCTTTTCTATCTGGCCAATATTCTGGTCTTCGGGTTTAATAATTATTTTGAGTCGACCAGTAGTGAACTGACGGTTCTTGGTTTTATCTGCCTGATTACCTATTTTGGTGTTGGAAGTTTTTATCAAAGTGGTCGTGTGCAATACATGACCCAGAAGAAAGACCATTATTTCGAACAGATGAACCGTTATATGGAATTTGCCAATCAGTTGAGTCGCTATGCGCCTATGCAGTTGTGGCAATCGATCATGAAAGGTGAGTCTGAAGCTAAAATTGAGTATAAACGTAAAAAACTGACGATTTTTTTCTCAGATATTCAAGGTTTTACAGAGTTGTCTGAAACCCTGATTCCAGATGATCTGGCATTCCTGCTGAATGATTATCTTCGGCATATGACCGAAATCGCAAAAAACTATGAAGCGACTGTTGATAAGTTCATGGGTGATGCCATCCTGATTTTCTTTGGTGATCCGCATTCTGAAGGCGTGGAGCAGGATGCCAAAAACTGTATGGAGATGGCATTGGCAATGCGTCAGCAAATGAAGTTGCTGCGCGAACGCTGGATAAAAATGGGCTATCCGCCGCTCCATATCCGCATGGGAATTTCAACCGGCTATTGCCACGTAGGAAATTATGGGGCCACGCATCGTATGGCTTATACCATTGTAGGGCGTGATGCCAATCTGGCAGCGCGTTTGCAAAGTGCCGCGGCAGTCGATGAAATCCTGATTTCAGAAGATACTCATAATCTGATCAAGGATGATTATCTTTGCGCACCGAAAAAGCCGATTTTCCTGAAAGGCATTAAAACGCCAGTGCGAACCTGGCAGGTGATGGAAAAATATGCGTCTCAGAAAGTCGAATACCAGCGCTGGTTCGATTATGAATATAAGGGTTTTCATTTACTGCTTAATCTGGATGAAGTACAAAACTTTGAATATCCTGAGTTAATTCATGTACTTGAAAAAATGATTAAACGCATTGAAATTCAGCAGAAAATGACCAACTCGCAGGGTATCGTCAAACTGAAGCTTGAAGATGAAGTGATTGAACATATTTAGAGTTCATCTAAATTTACTTTAATTCTTTCTAGCAAAGAAAAAAACCACGCCTGAGCGTGGTTTTTTATTGAGCTTGTAGCGAAAATCTTAATGATTTTCTGACGCGTGGTTAATTGTATATTTTGGAATTTCAATTTCCAGATCTTCACCGTCCAGCTTAACCTGACAGGAAAGACGTGAGTCTGGTTCTAGACCCCAGGCACGGTCGAGTAAGTCAGCTTCCACATCATCCATTTCTTCGAGGCTGTCAAAACCTTTGCGCACCACTACATGACAGGTCGTACACGCAGCTGACATATCGCAAGCATGTTCAATTTTAATGCCATTTTTCAGCAGGCTTTCGCAAAGATTGGCATTTGGTTCGACTTCAAACTCAGCACCTTCGGGGCAAATCTGCGCATGTGGAAGAACTTTAATACGTGGCATAGTCGTTACCTTAAATTAGTTTGAGTTTGACCATTCGTCGAGTTTAGTACCCTTGAGAGCAGCATCAATATGTTGATTCATACGTGCTGCTGCAAAAGCATCACTATGTATTTTAAGCTGTTCAACGGCAGATTCAATTGCTTTGATATCTGAACCCTGAAGTTCAGTTTCAAGTTGGATTTGTGCGGTTTGCAGGGCTGCAAGCTGATCTTCCGTTAAAAGGGCGGCATCTACCTTGAGTGCCTGAATCAGTGCTTCCAGCTCACGCTGTGCTTCAACTTTGGTTTCATTCAAATGACGAAGATTTTTATCTTCTTCAGCGAACTTATAACCCTCTAGCAGTAGACGTTCAGTATCTTCACCCGATAAACCATAAGATGGCTTGATATCGATATGGGCATTCACACCAGAGGTAGTTTCTTTGGCAGATACAGTCAGCAAGCCATCTGCATCGACCTGAAACGTCACTTCAATACGTGCCTGACCAGCAGTCATTGGTGGAATGCCATGCAGTACAAATCGGCCCAAGCTACGGCAGTGTTCAACCAGATCACGTTCACCTTGAACCACATGAATCAACATGGCAGTCTGGCCATCTTGATAAGTGGTAAATTCCTGACGACGAGCCACCGGAATTGCGGTATTGCGTGAAATTAAACGTTCAACCAGTCCGCCCATGGTTTCAAGACCAAGAGACAATGGGGTCACGTCCAATAACAATGAACCATCGGTTGAATTGCCAATCAATTGGTTCGCAGTAATTGATGCGCCAATCGCCACCACTTCATCTGGATTGATGGTACATAGCGGTTCTTGGTTGAACACTTCACGCACAGCTTTTTGTACCGCATAAGAACGTGTTGAACCACCGACTAAAACGACATTCTGAATGTCATTCAGTTCAAGCTTGGCATCACGCATAACACGTTTGCAGACGCTGATGGTTTTGTCTAAAGCAACTTTAATGATGTCTTCAAATGTCGGACGATCCAGTGTTAATACTTGATCAAGCAGCTGGAGTTGAACTGAATCTGCATCCGACAAAGCTTCTTTGGCTTTGCGCGCAGCGACAATGAAATGTGCATATTCAGTATCATTCAAAGTCTCGATATTCAGCTGTTTTTTGGCCCATTTCAGGATTAAACGATCCAGGTCATCACCACCGAGCGCAGTGTGACCACCGGTTGCCAGAACTTCAAACACACCTTGAGAAAAACGCAGAATGGAAACGTCGAAAGTACCGCCACCCAAGTCATAGATCACATAGTTGCGATCTGTACTTAAATTGCTTTCTTGATCAAGACCATAGGCCACGGCAGCTGCAGTAGGTTCGTTTAATAAACGTAAAACATTCAAGCCGGCAAGCTGGGCAGCATCACGGGTTGCCTGACGCTGCGCTTCATCGAAGTAAGCTGGAACAGTAATGACTGCATCATTGACCGGGTTTTGCAGGCTTGCTTCAGCGCGGTCTTTTAACTGCTTTAAAATTTCTGCAGAAATTTCAACCGGAGTCTTACGACCCTGCACAGTTTCAAAAGCCGGCATTTCATTCGCTTCACCGACCAATGTATAGGGATGCTGGAATTTAATGTCGGCTTTTGAACGACCCATGAAGCGTTTCACAGAAACGATGGTATTTTTCGGGTCAGTAATAATGAAAGGCGCTGCTTCATTGCCGTATTGAGTCTGTTGTTCTGCATAATGCACGATAGAAGGAAGTAGCACACGACCTTGTTCGTCATTAAGTACTTTGGCTTTACCTGAAAGAACCGTGGCAACCAAAGAGTGGGTGGTGCCTAAATCGATACCAATCGCAATGCGGTGTTCATGTGGTGCACTTGATTGACCTGGTTCTGCAATTTGCAAGAGAGCCATAGTGTTACATCCTTTGCACGTTAAATATTAAAAAAATTAGAAATCATCATCAAGATCAAAGCTGTCATCGTCCAGGAAGCGGTCTTCCGCTTTGTCGATATCGGCCATGACTTTGACAAAGAAACGTAGTTTACGCACTGTATCGCGTGCTTCAGCCCAGTCTTCATCCGCATAATCAATTTTAAACTCGCGAACCAGACCTTCGATCCATTGCTGGACTTCGAGTTTAAGTGAGGTTAAATCTTCAGCAGAAGTCGCATCGTCCAGTTGTTCACGAATTTCCAGAGCATCCTGCAAGAATTCAAAATCACTGATCGACTGATCTAAGTGATAATCCTGTTTCTTGAGAGACAGTAAATATGCTGCACGGCTATCGACTGCTGACAAGACTTTAAATGCCTGATTGATATCACTTGATTTAATCAGCGCCTGATCTTTGTCTTCAGCTTTATCTGGATGATATTGTTGCTGCAACTTTAAGAATTCAGTCTTTAAAGCCGCCAAATCAATATCGAGTGCTACAGGAAGGTTGAACAGCTCAAAATGATTCATGGGAGAGGTGATCCGCGATTAATGTGCAAAAATAACTGTATAAATGCAATTAAAACAGTGTGAAACACACTGTTTTAATGTCAAAGAGAATAACTGTCGGGTTTATACAGTGAAGGACTCACCACAACCGCATTCGCCTTTCTTGTTGGGGTTGTTAAATTCGAAGCCTTCATTCAAGCCGTTTTTAACGTAATCCATCTCCATACCTTCAAGATAAACCAGACTTTTCGGGTCAACGAATACTTTAACCCCAAACTGTTCAAAAGCCTGATCATGTGCATCGACTTCATCTACGAACTCGAGCACATAAGCCAGACCAGAACAGCCTGAAGTTTTCACACCAACGCGAATACCTTCACCCTTACCGCGATTTTTTAAATAATTGCTGATATGAGTTGCAGCATTTTCAGTTAAATGGATCATGAAAACTCCGTTAAAATTTCAAAACGTGGAACAATTAAGCTTTAACTTTCTTGCTACGGTAGTCTTCTACAGCTGCTTTAATTGCATCTTCAGCAAGAACAGAGCAGTGTACTTTTACTGGTGGAAGTGCAAGTTCAGTAGCAATATCAATGTTCTTGATCGCTTGAGCTTGATCCAAAGTTTTACCTTTGAGCCATTCGGTCACGAGTGAACTTGATGCAATGGCAGAACCACAACCATAAGTTTTGAAACGTGCTTCTTCAATCACGCCTTCGTCGTTTACCTGAATCTGTAAACGCATTACGTCACCACATGCTGGCGCACCAACCATACCAGTACCAACGTTTTCAGCATTTTTGTCTAAAACGCCAACATTACGAGGGTTTTCGTAATGATCAATTACTTTTTCGCTATAAGCCATGTTGCTTCTCCAAACCTCGGGGTCAGCCTTAGTATTAAATATGGGGGTAAAAAATTTTTTCTCAATGAGACAGCAACGGATTCGTTACTATCTCAGGATGAAAATTAGTGCTCAGCCCACTCAACTTTAGAAAGGTCAATACCTTCCTTATACATATCCCAAAGCGGAGAAAGTTCACGTAACTTCTCAACAGCAGCTTTAGTGATAGTCAATACGTGATCGATATCTTCTTCAGTGGTGTATTTACCAAAGCTGAAGCGGATCGAACTGTGTGCAAGCTCGTCTGAAAGACCGAGCGCACGAAGTACATAAGATGGTTCAAGTGTTGCAGATGTACATGCTGAACCTGAAGATACCGCAGCATCTTTCAATGCCATCATCAAAGATTCGCCTTCAACGAAGTTGAAACTTACGTTGAGGTAGTTTGCAACGTTTTGAGTCGGGTGACCATTTAGGAAAACCTGTTCCAAATCTTGCAGGCCATTCCAAAGCTTGTCACGAAGTACGCGTATACGAGTCTGTTCAGCTTCCAGGTTTTTACCCGCAAGTTCAAAAGCTTCACCCATACCTACGATTTGATGCGTTGCCAGCGTACCTGAACGCATACCACGTTCATGACCGCCACCATGCATTTCAGCTTTAAGGCGTACACGCGGGCTGCGACGGACAAATAATGCACCGATACCTTTAGGACCATAAATTTTGTGCGCAGAGAAGCTCATCAGGTCTACTTTTAAAGTCGAAAGATCAATTTCAACTTTACCCGCTGCCTGAGCCGCATCGACATGGAAGAAAATCTTGTTGGCACGAGTGATTTCACCAATCGCTGCAACATCAGTCACCGTACCGATTTCATTGTTTACCATCATCAGGGAAACAAGAATCGTATCTGGGCGAATCGCTGCCTGTACCATCTCAGGTGTAATTAAACCAGTTTTAGGCTGTGGTTCAATATAGGTAATTTCAAAACCTTCGGATTCAAGCTCACGACAGGTATCTAAAACTGCCTTATGTTCAATTTTAGAGGTAACAATATGTTTACCTTTAGATGCATAGAAATGAGCTACACCTTTAATTGCAAGGTTGTCTGACTCGGTCGCACCTGAGGTCCATACGATTTCACGCGGATCAGCTTTAACTAAATTGGCAACTTGCTCACGTGCATATTCAACTTTTTCTTCAGCCTGCCAACCATATGCGTGTGAACGAGATGCTGCATTACCGAAGGTACCATCGAATGTTAAGCATTCCATCATACGTTCAGCAACCTGAGGATCTACAGGAGTTGTAGCTGCATAATCAAGATAAATCGGACGTTTCATGTCAAATACCTGTAACCGATAAAAGGGCTGAATCAAAGGGGGCTGAATTTTGGCGTAATGACACGGTTTGTACATTGTCACGCGCAACCAGATCAGCAAGCGAGATTTTTGCTAAATAATCGGCAATGTGATGGGAGAGTTCCTGCCATAAATCATGAGTCAAGCACATTGCGCCATTCTGGCAGTTGCCTTTATGGTCGCAGCGAGTCGCATCAACTGTTTCGTTTACAGCTTCAATAATTGCTAATACTGTAATTTCATCTGCATTGCGTGCTAAATGGTAACCACCATTTGCTCCGCGAACACTTGAAACTAAGCCATGGCGTTTGAGTTTCGCAAATAACTGCTCAAGATACGCGACAGAAATAGTTTGGCGTGCTGCAATTTCAGCGAGCGTAATCGTTTTTTCAGAAGGCTGTAAAGCTAGATCAAGCAGAGCAGTCACAGCGTAGCGACCGCGAGTGGTTAGGCGCATGATTCGATACACATGGTTAGACTAGATGTGTCAATTCTAAGAATCCCGACTAAAATAGTCAAGTTATTTTTGGTAGACCTTAGTGGGATTTAAATTTTGGATAATGAAAGATTTACACACTCAGCCAATTATACACTAATAACGTAATCAAAAGTATGGTGCTCAGGCCAAAAGCAATATTAATGCGCTTTTGACGTTGCTCGATCCGTTTCAGACGGTTTCTGTACTGTTTAACTTCTACCTGCAAGGTATTGATCTTGGAACGTTGCTCTTCAATTTTCTTTAGAAGTGGTGCAATACGCTTTTTAGAGGCAACAATTTCTGTCTCATCTGTAGGTGCCTCGGACAGCCAGTGCCTCCAGTCAGCCAAGACTTTTGGTAAACTAAATACAGTTAATAGATCACGAAACTCATCTTTTAAAACCTGATGACCATCAATGCGCATATTGCGGATGCTGCGACGATTGCCAAAAATAAAAATTTTAATCAGGTCAGGGAGGGTCGTGCGTACATCCAGATCTACAATGCGGCCTGGTGCTTTATGGTCAAACAATAGCCCGTTTGGGGTGAATTGCACATAAAAGTCAAAATATGGAATATAGCTATTGATTTTAACCGAGATATTTTCATCTACAAACTTTTTGGCCTGTAGAGCAACGACACGATCATGCTTGAGAATGAAGGTAAATATTGTTTCAAGAACAATTAACATCATCGTAAGCAACAAATGCGGTTGATTTTGACTTTGTTGCGATTCGCTCATATACAACCAATCCTTACCTGAAATATAAAGTGAAAAAGCTTCCTGCCTGTAAAAAGATTTCAGGGTTAAATCAAATTAGACTTGAAATAAATTGCTTTGTAGAACAGTTTACCAAATCTATCAAGTACTAAATTTGCTATTATGCAGTGATTTTGTAGAATAATTTATAATAATTGAGTGGAAAATAAGCAGGAGCCGTGCACATGGACAAGTCAAAAACAGCACAAGATTCAGCGGAAGCTTCGAATGAGAAAACGCTAAAAGCCAAGTCCAAATCTGCCTCAGAGCGCAAATCGGTCCTTGATTTTCGTAAATACACCAAACAGATCTGGCTGGCAGGGCTAGGGGCATTTTCTCGGGCAGAGGAAGAGGGCAACAAACTGTTTGACTCGTTGGTCAAGGTGGGTGAAGAACTAGAATCTAAAACTGTCGATATTGCTGATCAAACTGTAGAAAAGGTTTCGGAGAAAGCCAAAGAGTCGGTTATCGACACCAAAGACAAAGTGGAAAAATTAATTGACAACTCTGTTCATCATTCATTGAATCGTATAGGATTAGTCACACTGAAGGATGTACAATATTTGGAACGTTTAATCCTTCAGTTGCATGCCAAAGTTGATCAATTGACTGCGGAACAAGAAAAAATGAAAGAAGAATTATCGAAAAAAACACAAATAAAATGACTTTATTTATTATTCAATGTTTTTTTCGCATATTTTTTGAAAAAAAAGAGGTTCTTAAGTATTGCGTTTATACCTAAAGCATTGCTATAAAGGCGTTATGGCATGTTAAACCAATTCTTGAACCTTAAATAAACGATATTAAGAGGACGTAATCTTCATGAATAAATCAGAATTAATTGATGCAATTGCAGAGAAAGGGGGATTATCTAAGGCTGACGCAGGTAAGGCTTTAGATGCTACAATTGCTTCTGTTACTGAAGCTTTAAAATCGGGTGATACTGTAACTTTAGTCGGTTTTGGTACTTTTGGCGTGAAAGAACGTGCTGCACGTACTGGCCGTAATCCACAAACTGGTGCTACTCTTGAAATTAAAGCAAGCAAAGTACCTAGTTTCAAAGCAGGTAAAGGCTTAAAAGACGCTGTAGCTTAAGTCTTTCTAGCGACAAAACGCGCCTTATTTGGCGCGTTTTTTATTAATAAATTTAATTGAGATGATTAACACATTCATTCAATGGGTATTTTCGGTTAAAATCCTTGGCAAATAAAATATTGGAATACTTATGGAAGCTTTTCGTAAAGTTATTAAGGGCTGGTTGGGCAAAGTCTTGCTCGTTCTATTTTTGACCCCGTTAGCACTTGTAGGTATTGAAGGATATTTTAGCGGCGGAAGTTCTGATGCAGCAAAATCAGTAAACGGAACTGAAATATCTCAAAAAGAATTAGAGACACTGACGAAATCATTTAAAGAACAATATCTCAGTTATGCCAATGGGGATGAAACTTTACTGAATCAAAGCTTCATCGACCAAAAAGCCATGGATACGCTGGTCGCCCGTACTTTATTGTTGCAACAGGCTGAAAAATTGGGAATCAGTCTCAGTGACCAGCAGATTGAACAGATGATCGCCCAACAGCCTACTTTCCAGCAAGATGGCAAGTTCTCCAATGCTTTATATGAAAACTATCTGAAATCAATTGGCATGACCAATCGTGCTTTGATCGAAAGTTTACGTACAGATCATGCACTGAAGATGCTGTCATCGACTTTTCTGGATTATCCGCTGGTGAGTCCGGTCGAAATGCAGCAGATTGCTGATTTGCAAACTGAACAACGCCATATTTATATTTCGAGCATTAATCTGGATCGTTATAAAAAAGATGTCAAAGTAACTGATGCAGAAATTGCTGCCTATTATGAAAAACATACAACCCTGTTTAAGCAGCCGACCAGTGTAGATGTGGACTATGTGGTATTAAAGCCAAGCGATATTCAGGCACAGAGTTTAGCGGTGACAGATGCTGAACTTCAGGAAGCCTATACAGCTTTTGTTGCTAAACAAAAACAGGCAGTTAAACCAGAGGTGAAGCATATTCTAATTACGGCGGACAGTCGTAGTGATGCAGAAGCAAAAAAACTGGCAACTGAAATTGCAGCAAAAATTAAAGCTGGAACAAGTTTTGCCCAGGCTGCCGCACAGTATTCTGAAGACCCTGATTCCAAGTCGAAAGGTGGCGCAATTGCTGTCTATGAAGAAGGCGTATTCGGTACCGCATTTGATCAGGCAGTTGGTTCTTTAAAATCGGGTCAGGTGTCTGCGCCGGTGAAAACAGATTATGGATATCATATTATTTCTGTACAAACTCCAGATGTTGCGGTTCCTTCTTTTGAGTCACAAAAAGCGCGTTTATCTAAAGAAGTTTTGGCTGCTAAAAAATCCAATGCATTCTCCGATATGGTCAATACACTGAATGATATGGTGGTAGGAAGTGATTCTCTGGATGTCGTTACTCAAGAGGTCAAAGGTGTACAGGTTCAGAAAGCCCAAGGGGTAAAACTTTCGACCCGAGATCCAGTGCTGAGCGATGCCAGCCTCAAAGTCAAACTGTTCAATGAGGATGTTAAAAATGGTGATCGTAATGCTTCATCCAGTATCCAGCTGGCCAATGGTGATGTAGCCTGGATCAAGGTACGTGATTATCATGCAGCCGGTGAACAGACACTGGCAGAAGCCAAACCGCTGGTTAAAACGCTATTGATTGAAGACAAAGCAGCTGCATTGGCAAAAGCAAAAATTCAGAAAGCTCTGGATGAGTTTAAAACCAAACCGGCTGCAGCTGTTGCAAAAGGTGATTTGATCTTTGAAGATGCTGGTGTTTACACACGTGCTGAAGGTTTGCTAAAACGCGATGTACAGCGCGCAGCATTTAGTCTTCCGACACCAAAAGCAGGTTACTGGTCAGTAACGACAACGAAAATGCCAAATGAGCTGGTTGTAGTTGCAGTATCAGAAGTGAAGAAGAACCCGGTAGATGTATTGAGTGCAGAGCAACGTAGTGAGTTGGTGAAGTTATATCAGCAACTTCGTGGTCAGCAGGAATTTGATGACTATACGCGTTATCTGAAATCGCAGGCAAAAATCAAATAAGATGATCTTAACCAAAAAACCAG
The DNA here is from genome assembly GCF_048148385.1 of Acinetobacter sp. 197. Classification (NCBI taxonomy): domain Bacteria; kingdom Pseudomonadati; phylum Pseudomonadota; class Gammaproteobacteria; order Moraxellales; family Moraxellaceae; genus Acinetobacter; species Acinetobacter sp. 197. The sequence continues at coordinate 147,583 of NZ_JAYWZK010000002.1, read as the reverse complement.
CCCGCAGGCTGGTTTTTTATGCTTTTGGCAATGAGGGTTTAAGTTCGGATAATCAGCTCATAACCGGTATATTTGCGGATATTGATCACGCCAGTATCTAAAATCAAATATTGGCCTTTAATTCCCTGTAATTTGCCGCGAATCACGGGAGTTTTATCCAGATTATGCGATTTAATCTTTTCCGGATATTCATCTACAGGATAAATAAACTCACGTGGCAGTTCATCTTCAAGCACTTCAATATTTTCATTAAACTGCAAATTCTGATTAAATTCTTCACGGATCGTCTGAATTTTTGGTGCAAATTCTTCTAGTAACTGTTCACGTACTTCAATCAGGTTGAGTGGTTCTGCCTCACCTTTGAGTAGCTTGCGCCAGTCAGTTTTATCAGCTACCTGCGTACCAAACATGACCTCAAGCTTTCCAGAAAGACGACGTGAGCCCACTTTCATAATCGGCAGGGCCTGGGTGGCACCTTGATCAAGCCAGCGGGTCGGCATTTGGCTGGTACGGGTTATACCGACCTTTAATGCGCTAGAATTGGCCAAATAAACAATATGTGGCTGAAAGCAGACATTCTGTGCAAATTCATCTTCGCGGCAAGTGCCTAAATGATAATGACAGGTTTCTGGCTTCATGATGCACATATCACATGAAGCATTGGTTTTAAAACATTTAAAACAGTGACCTTGTGAGAATGATTTGGAGGTTTTTTTACCACAAGACACACAGTAAATATTCCCTGTCCATTCAATCTCGATTTCCTCGCCTAAATTAAACGGGAGATCAATTTCTGCACGATCCAGAATTAATTTATATTCAACATTTGCCCGCTGTAACTGTTGTTCAGTTACACTAAGGTCCTTGAGGCCGACGTGCATTTTATGACAAATGCCCTGAAGTTCCATAAAAATTACTCACTTAAATCATAAGGATGCAGTTATGGCTGAGCAGAATGTCATTACTTCGATGCTAGACGATTTCGCACGGGAACAGCCAATTCATACTGCTATTTGTATTGGGCAGGACTTGAGCCAAGTCCAGTTTCAGCCAGCTATTCAATGGTACCATTTTAGCGTATCTGACTTTTTAAATCTGCCTTTTCAACAACGTTATGACGTGGCTGTGGTGAGGCTGGATACCACAGAAACTGAATTTTTGTCTGAACAGATGATGAGCCAAATTTTGGTGAAATTGCGTGATTTGTTTGCCAAACGTCTGGTGGTAGTCAGTCGTTTGCACAACGAAAAATTATTGAGAGCTCTGGGATTTACCCAGTTGATCGACAAGACCGCACATGAGGCAGATTTTGCGCTGTGGCAATTTAATATTTTAACCTATAAGCATGTGCCAGACTGGTTTAATTCCAAGTTTTGGGCTAACCCGGAAAACTGGGATAAATTTCGCTGGTAAGCCGAAAATCTGCTTTATCAAGATTGCAAATATTAACACAATCTGGCCTAGACAATGTGAAGGCAGGCCGTATCCTGTAGTTAAAATGCACATAGGATATAGGACATGACAAACCTAAGTAATATTGTGGAAATATTAGCAAAGCAGGCATTAGGTGGTGGACAATCGCAGCAGAAAACTTCACAACAGGGCGGTTTGGCAGATATTCTAGGCTCAGTATTAGGGCATTTAAACCAATCCAATCCTCAGCAAAATCAACAAACCCAAAATCAACAGAATCAAACCGGTCAGCAAACACGCCAAAATGGCCTGAGTGCAATCTTAGGTTCGGTCCTCAGTCAGCTAGGTGGTGCCAGTAGTCAAAGCACTTCTCAACCTCGCTCAGGTTTCAGGGGGAGTTCTACCGGCAAAACTTTGTTGATCGCCGTGTTGCCTCTGGTGTTGGCCTGGATACAAAAACAGGGTGGCTTGCAGGGTGCCTTGGACAAGCTAAAAGGCCAAGGCCTTACTCGTCAGGTAGACGATTGGGTATCGACAGGTCCCGGTGAAAATGCTCATGTTGATCCGCAGCAGGTACAAAACCTGTTCGATGAGCAGGAAGTTGAAGAGGTAGCGCAGCAAACTCATACCCCTAAGCAAGATGTATATGGTGCTATTTCACAGGTATTGCCGCAGATTATTGACTCTCTTACCCCACAAGGTGAGCAGACCAGTAAGCAGGAAGCCAACAGCGATATACAAAATGTACTAAGTATGGTTTCGGGGCTTCTCAAAAAATAAATCTGTAAACTAAAATCCTGATAGCCGTCAGGATTTTGAATATGAGAAATGACCTGATATTTAATCCAGATTTAGGCTAAACAGCTGGTTAGACTTGCAGATTTTCTTGGCTATATAATGAGATTTTCTTATGCGAATAAGGATAATCTCCGATTGAAAACCAAGCTCACCAAATTCCGGTTCTACCTGTACATAATGGAGTTGCCCATATTCATCCCGTACCCGTGCTTGAGCAGAAAAACCGGGGCGGGCATTGCCACTTGAAATCGTTGCCAGCCGGCCAAGCAAATTGACATTGTTCTTTTTATATTTGGGTGGAATGACTTGATCCAGACAGTGAATCATAAAAATCGTGAAAAAGGTCGCAATGATCAAAGCGGGAATAATCAGGTAATAAGCGGGGAGAAACTTGAATTCCTGAGAATAAATCAGAAATTGCAAGACATAGCCGGCAAAGCTGAAATTCATCAGGAAAAAAAATACAATCAATGTTTTTGAAAATTTCACATTTAACAGATCAACATGCTGAAAATCATAGGGTGAAATTTTTTGCAGAATTTTACTGGGTCTCAGCCCAAAATAGAAACAAACGGTTTTCACCACGCCAAACAGAATAATCGCCAATAAGCTGAGATGGAAAGGCATCAGATTATAGTCTAGAAAAAATGCAGGCATGGTGTTGTCCGTTTTAGTCTTATTCTGAGAGGTAAATTCCACCATCAGAATGCACGGTAATCTCTACTTTTTCAAGTGATTGACCTTGGCAAGGGCCAGAAATACATTCACCGCTTTCCACCAGAAATAGTGCACCGTGCGTTGAACATTCAATAAATTCCTGATCGCGATCCAGAAACTGGTTTTCCAGAAATTCCAGTTCAACCTGCAAATGTGGGCACAAATTCTGATAGGCATAAAATGCACCATCACGTTGGGTGATGAAAATTGTATCACCATCTGGAAGCTCAAAAGAGCGTGCTTCACGCTCTGGAATGTCTTCCGTCATGCAAATTTTAAACATTAAGCACATTCCTTTCGAAAGTCTTTTAATAAGGTTGCATAGTCTTCAACTGCCAGGCGTGGACCAAATTGTGAAACTATCTGACTGGAAATAAGAATTGCCAGTTCTGCAGACGCTTGCAGACCTAAATTGGCGTTTAATCCGTACAGGAAAGCACCGGCAAAAGCATCACCAGCCCCATTTGCATCGACTGCAGTCACTTTACGGCCTGGTACTTTAAAGGTGTTCTCATGATCTGAAATAAGTGCACCTTCGGCTGACAATGTAATGACAACGTGCTGACTTAAGCTTTTCAGTTTAAGTAAAGCAGCCTCAAGACTGTCGGTTTCGGTGTACATCAAGGCTTCTTGCTGGTTACACAGTAGCAGGTCAACACCATCGCCAATCATTTCATCAAGGCCTGCACGGGCATATTGCACCATTGCTGGATCAGATAAAGTTAACGCAATTTTAACACCGTTAGTACGGGCAATTTCACGTGCCTGTTTCACAGCTTGCCGTGCGGTATCCGAAGTCGACAAATAGCCTTCAAGATAAAGCCATTTTGCTGTATTCAGTCGACTGAAATCGATTTGTGTATTGCTCAGTTCAGCCGTAATACCCAAATAGGTATGCATGGTGCGTTCAGAATCAGGGCTGACCAGCACCATACAGGTACCTGTTACACCTTCACTAATCGATTGGGTTGTAGTCTCAATGCCAGCATCATTTAAACCTTTCAGATAGATTTGCCCGAGTTCGTCATTACCGACACGGCAACCATAAAATGCAGAACCACCCAGTGCTGAAAATGCTACCGTAGTATTGGCTGCTGAACCACCAGAAGCCTGTCCTTTATACACCTGAGTCGCTTGAAGATTTTGATAAAGAGTGGCCTGAGTTTCACCATCTGCAAGTTGCATGGTGCCTTTTTGCAAGTGATGTGCATTTAAGAAATCATCAGAAACTTTAAATTCTTGGTCAATCAGCGCATTACCAATTGCAAAAAGATCAACATTTGCCATGTTCAAATATCACATTAAAAATGAAAGTATCAAGTTTACACGATTGCTTGGAAATGCTGTAGTTTGCTGAATCATTTTCAAATATTTCTCAAAAATACTGTATTTTATTCAGGAGCTATCTTTGGTCTAAGTTTTGACTTATTTTTAGGCGCCGGCACTCATCAGTATTGATTTAAGTGTCAACTTTTATTTATAAGGATAAATAGGGCTTGGTATGATACTTTTAAGTCGTTCTGCGAACCTCATTTTCACAATCATTTTAAATAGCGTGCGTATATGGATATTAAAATTGTAAAAGTCGAACAACTTCCTGACCAAATCGAAGCGCTCGCAATGCTGGCGCGCAAAGAAGGCCTAGATGTGATGGATAAGTTAATTGAAGAATATCGCACTGGGAAGAACTGCTTTGCTCAAGCCAATGAGCATTTACTGATCGCACATGACGGTAAAAAACTGATTGCCTGTGGTGGTCTCAACCAGCAATGGGGTGATAATGGGATTGAGGAACGTATTGGTCGTGTGCGACGCTTCTATGTACATCCAAAATATCGGCTACATGGGGTGGGTAAGCAGCTTCTGGCTTATCTGGAACAACTGGCACGTCCGCACTATTCCGCTTTATGCTTGCAAACCGATACCCGGCTGGCTGCCAGTTTTTATCAAAAACAGAACTATGTATTTGTTGAAAATAATCCAAGCTATAACTATTTTAAATATCTGATCGCCTAAGCTTATTGTACCTAAGCTGAATCTGAATGGTAAATTTGATGATTCAATTTTCAAATGATCAAGTTTACTTAATTCGATCAAAATCCTCGGTTTTCAACGTGAATAATTCAGATAACTAAAGATATAATGCTCTTAGTTATTTTAATTAAAGCATTAGGAGATCGCATGACTGTAGATGTCACTGAAACCATTTCTCAAACTGCACATCCTGCGTTTCAGTTGGTACGTCAACAACATGTTGAAGCTTTAGACATTTTCGTGTCTGAATATAAACATAAAGTGACTGGCGCCACACATTATCACCTGGCGACCAATCACGATGAAAATGTCTTTCTGGTCGCATTTCGTACCCAGCCGATGGACTCTAAAGGCGAAGCGCATATTCTGGAACATACCGCGTTATGCGGTTCAGAAAAATTCCCGGTGCGCGATCCATTCTTTCTGATGATTCGCCGTTCACTGAACACCTTTATGAATGCCTTTACTGCGGCGGATTGGACTGCATATCCATTTGCGACCCAAAACAGCAAGGACTTCCAGAATCTGCTCGAAGTGTATATGGATGCCGCATTCGCTGCCAACCTGAATCCACTGGATTTTGCTCAGGAAGGTATTCGTATTGAGCTGGAAAATGGCGAGCCTGTCTATAAAGGCGTGGTCTTTAATGAAATGAAAGGTGCGATGAGTTCGCCTTCAGATCAGCTTTATCACACGCTTGCGCATCATTTATTCCCAAACACGACTTATCACTATAATTCGGGCGGTGATCCTAAAGATATTCCTGATCTAACTTACCAGGAGTTAGTTGATTTCTATAAGTCACATTACCATCCTAGTAATGCAGTATTCATGACTTTTGGCAATAAAACCGCATTCGAACTGCAAGAGCAGTTTGAAAATCTGGCATTGTCTAAATTTGAAAAAGGTCAGACGCTCTATCCAACACCTGAAACCCGCCTGACTGCACCATTGACGGTTACCGACAGCTATGCGGTTGATGCCGAAGACCTACAGGACAAGACCTATCATGTGCTGTCTTGGTTATTGCCGGAAGCCAGTGATATTAAACTGCGTTTAGGTATGCGTTTAGTCGAAGGAATTCTACTCGAAGATTCTGCATCACCACTACGTCATTATCTGGAAACTTGTGGTTATGCAGATGCAACAGGTCCATTTATGGGCGTGGATGATTCTAACTTTGAAATGACTTTCTACTGTGCGGTGCAAGGTTCAAATCCTGAACATGCAGAAGAATTTAAAAATGGTGTATTCAAGGTTCTAGAAGAGGTAGCGTCTAAACCGGTTGATCAGAACATGGTCGATGCGATTCTGCATCAAATCGAATTGCATCAGCGTGAAATCAATGGTGATGGTACGCCGTATGGTTTAAGCCTGATTCTGAGCGGTCTGGGCAGCGCGATTCATCATCGTGATCCGGTCGAAGTTTGGGATGTGGACTCTGCCATTGCTGCAGTCAAAGAAGAACTGCAAGATCCAATGTGGTTATCCAATTTGATCAAAGAGCATCTGCTGGATAACCCACATCGTGTCCAATTGACACTGGTTCCGGATGCGACCAAATCTGCCAAAGAAGCAGCGGATGAAAAAGCACGTCTGGCTGAAATTGGCAAGAATCTGACTGAAGAGCAAAAAGCTGAAATTATTGCACAGACTGAGGCATTAAATGTGCGTCAGGATACACCAGATGACTTGAACTTATTGCCGAAAGTCGGTCTGGAAGATGTGCCTGCGGAATTACAGATTGTGCAAGGTCAGTTACGCGAGATTATCTGTAACCACGTCGATACGCCATTGAACCTGTATCATGCCGGAACTAATGGTATTTATTATCAACAGGTTCTGGTTAATATTCCGGATGAAGTGGTGCAGTCGCCTTACTTTAATCTGCTTTCAATCCTGATGGGTGAAGTCGGTGCGGGTGAGTATGATTATCTTGAGTTCCAGCAACTGCAAACAGCGGTAAGCGGTGGTCTGGGCATGGGCGCGTCTTTGCGTTCGAAAGTGGATGACAAAAACAAGATTACTGCTTGGCTAACCCTGACCACTAAATCTTTGGTGAATCATCTCGATGCGATCCGTCTGTTGAAGATTGGTTTTGAACAGCTCCGTTTTGATGAAAAAGACCGTATTATCGAGCTGCTACAACAGCGTAAAACGCGCTGGCAGTCACGTATTTCCGGTTCTGGACATAGTTATGCGATGCAGACCGCTTCACGTCAGCATAGTGCATTGGCTTTGCGTGATTATCATAATACCGGTCTGGGTGCATTGAACTGGCTGATCGAACTGGTGTCTAAGATCGAAAAAGATCCGGCTGAATATGATCTGCTGATTGATGAATTAAAACGGATTCATCGGGTCTTGTTGCAAGCACCAAAGCAATTCCTGCTAGTGTGTGAAGAACCACAATCTGAGCATCTAATCGAAGAAATCCAGAATGTCTGGGACAAACTTGCGGTTGATCCAGCACCGGTTGCACTGACTCAAGTCGAAAAACTGACCCATGATCAGCACGAAGCTTGGTTGATTCAAGCCAATGTCCAGTTCTGTGCGGCTGCTTATCCGGCAGTTGAAGTCTCACACCCTGATGCTGCTGCATTGATGGTACTGGCGGGTTATTTACGTAATGGTTTCCTGCACAGCGCCATTCGTGAAAAAGGTGGTGCCTATGGTGGTGGTGCGAGCTATGACGGCAATGCCTGTTCGTTCCGTTTCTATAGCTATCGTGACCCACGTCTAGCAGAAACTTTCCAGGATTTTGATGCCAGTATCCAGTGGTTACTCAATGCACCACAACAGCCACACCAGTTGGAAGAAGCCATTCTGGGTCTGATTGCCAGCATGGATAAACCGGGTTCACCGGCAGGCGAAGCCATTACTGCATGTTATGCCTATCTGCATCAACGCACACCAGCGTTCCGTAAAAAGCTTCGGGAACGTTTGTTGCATGTCACGCTGGATGACTTGAAGCGTGTTGCACAGACCTATCTGGTCGAGCAGCAGGCAACCAAGGCTGTGGTCGCACCGGTAGCAAAGCGTGAAATGCTTGAGCAGCTTGGTTTTGTGATTCAACAAGTTCTATAAATAAAAAAATGAGGATAAGGAATGGCGCTTAATTCAATTAAGCGCTCAACTCTACAGCTGAGCGTTTTGCTTGGCTGTACTGTTGGGACGCAAGTGAATGCGGAAGAAACAGTAGTTAACAGCCCCATGCCGGCAACGGCCGAAGCCTGTGCCGCACTAGAAAGTAGTGCAGAGCGTCTGGCTTGCTATGATGCTTTATTTAAAATTCCGGTAACCGATAAGCCTGAAATCGTTTCTGAGCGTCGTGCTGCGGTAGAACTTGCACCTGAACCCGATAATTTGAAAGAAAAAATTGGGAAAACTGTCTCCAATATTTATGTCTCTGAAGGATCAAAGCTGACGCCGAATCTGTCTTTGCTGGATAGTCGCTGGGAACTCTCTCCGGAAAGTAAACTTGGTACCTGGAACATTCGTTCCTATCAACCGGTGTATTTGATGCCAGGTTTCTGGACATCGAAAAAAAATGAATTCCCTCAAAGTGAAAACCCGAACAATACAGAGACAGAGAAACAAAATCTCACTTCAACTGAAGCGAAGTTTCAATTGTCTTTAAAGACCAAGGCAGTTGAAAATATCTTGGGAAATAATGGTGATCTCTGGCTCGGTTATACCCAGTCTTCGCGTTGGCAGGTGTATAACTCGGAAGAATCACGTCCATTTCGTGAAACCAATTATGAACCAGAAGCCAGTTTTGTTTTGCGTACCAATTATGACCTGTTAGGTCTGAACTGGCGCATGTTAGGCCTGACTTTCAACCATCAGTCCAATGGCCGCTCTGATCCGCTATCGCGCAGTTGGAACCGGGTGATGCTGAATTTTGGTTTTGAAAAAGACAATTTTGCCCTGATGGTTCGTCCTTGGTATCGCTTTGAAGAGAAACGTGAAGACGATAACAATCCCGAGATCAAAAACTATATCGGACGCGGAGACATGACTGCATTTTATCGATATAACGAGCATGATTTTTCATTAATGCTGCGTCATACTTTAAAAGGTGGAGATGATAACCGTGGTGCAGTACAGTTTGACTGGTCATTCCCGATTAGTGGACGTTTGCGAGGTCAATTCCAGCTTTTTGACGGCTATGGCGAAAGTCTGATTGATTATAATCACCGTGCCACTTATGTGGGACTAGGAATTTCCCTGATGAACTGGTTCTAAGATTCCAGGTTTAATCATCTTGAGATTAAAAAAAACCATGCTGCGGCATGGTTTTTTTTATAGCTAATTTTAGCCAATCTGGATTTCTGAAGGAGGATGTTTTATGCGGCTCTTTTTCGGAGTTGCAATGAAATAAGCAAGTGTCAGTGGCCCTAGTCGACCTGCAAACATCAATAACATCAGAATGATTAAACTGGCTGGTTGTAATTCTTCAGTCACACCTCGAGACAAGCCGACGGTACATGCCGCCGAAACAGCCTCAAACAGCAGGTCCAGAAAATCAAGATCAGGTTCCAGAATTAATAGACTCATAAAGCCCATTATGATGAGTGCAGCAGTAATGCACACCACCGCCAAGGCTTTAAATGTGGTTTTCTCCGGAATAGAGTGATTAAACACCCGGATTTCATCTTCGCGTCTTAAAAAACTGATGACACTTATTACCACAATAATAAACGTTCCGACCTTGATGCCGCCTGCAGTACTTAAGGAGCCGCCCCCGATAAACATGAGCAGCATGGTAACGAGACTGGATGCATCGCTCATTTGTTCCATTGGCAAGCTATTAAAACCCGAAGAGCGGGGAACCGTAGCATGGAACCAGGCATTTACGGCCTGATCGCCTAAACTCATCAGGCCTAAAGTTTGCGGATTAGAGGCCTCTAATAGCCAGAGTACGATAAACGCACTTAAGTTAAGACCCAGAATAGTAGAGAGGATCAGCTTGCTGTTAGTACTTAACTTGCGCCAGCGCTTGTTTTTTTTAACATCCATCAACACCAAAAAGCCAATACCCCCAATGATATACAACATGCTGATAGTAAAAGTAATTAAATACTGGCCGGAAAAACTCATCAAGCTGTTGGGGAAGAGTGAAAATCCACCATTATTAAAAGCTGAAACGCTATAAAAGGCTGCATAAAATAATGCATCGCTGAACTGATATTCTTTGAGCCACGCCAAAGTCAGAATCAGCGTACCGATTGCTTCAAAAAACAGTGAATATAAAAACACGGCTTTAATGGTAAAACTGACTTTTTTCAGACTCGTTTGCCCGATAGATTCCTGAGCCATGACTTGCTGCTTCAATCCCATTTTTGGAGCCAGACTCATTACTGCTAGAATGGCGAAAGTCATAAAACCCAAACCACCGCATTGCAACAAAAACATAATGACGATCTGCCCAAATACCGTATAGGCTTCACCGACATTCACTACCGATAGTCCGGTGATGGTGACTGCTGAAGTTGCGGTAAAAATAGCTTCCAGCCAGCTGATTTCTCCCTGATGTGCAATGGGCAGCATTAATAGCAGCGAACCGATCAGAATCAATCCGAGAAATCCTAAAGCCAGTAAGCTTGGAGGGCTGAGATTAATCGTCCGGTGTTCCTTTAAGTTAGAACTTTTCATAGATGTCTAAAGTATTTAGAAAGGTGGCGCAAAGGCTCTAATAATCCTTCAACCACAAGAATATCGCCTTTCTGAAGAACCTGATTGGCATCTACGTGATATTGCAGGGTAGACCCGCGCTTATGTAATAAAGTAGTAATTTCAGGCCCATGCTTCATCAATTGATTCAATGGCATACCATGCTGTTCAGTATGAATTTCAATTTTGACAATATAGTGATCATCCTCAAGAGCCATATAGCGACTGACCATCGGATAGCTTAATGACTGGGCCACCCGAACTCCCATATCTTCTTCAGGGTGAATGATTTTTTCAACATTGAGATGGGTCAGAATCATGTGATGGGATTTTGATTTCGCTTTCGCCCATATTTTCTTGACGCCCATATTTTTTAAATGCAATACACACAGGATACTGGCTTCAATATCCTCTCCAATTGCCACCACAGCAGCATCACAGCGCTGAATATTTAGCTCGTCAAGTACATGTTCATCGGTTGCATCGGCAATCACGGCATGGGTTAGCTGATCAGAAATGTTTTCTACATATTTTTTATTCAGATCGATCCCGATCACTTCATGATTCAGGCTGATCAGCTGTGTGGCCACTGTGGCACCGAAACTGCCAAGCCCGATGACTGCAAATAATGCCATGGATTGTCCTTCGTTATCTTTATGTCATGCGTTATATTCGCTATGGTAATAAGAAGGCGATTCTTCAGCTATAGTCTTTAGGTAAAAATAGTACAAATCTTTGAAGTATTTACGCTTCTTTCATATGAAGTACAGATTGAAAATTTGGACAGTCAGACATAACCTGACGATGTGTATATAAGGTTCCATAACTGTTTTGGATGATGTATTCGAATTCATGACGATCATCTTTCATGATATTGAGTGTGGCTTGGCGTTTGTGTTGAGGATAATTTTTTAGATCGTCGATTGAGGCACAAGAAAAGCTTTTCACAAAAGCTGAAATTTCAGGATCTAATTTCACTTCTTTATAATGATCTAGAAAAATATAAACAACGAATTTGGGATACTGGTTGAGTATTTCTGAATGTGCCTCTATACCTGCGATGTTGCTGAGATTATTTGCGGTCGCATTACTGGGAATATTTTTCATACTTGTTCGAACACGATCTTCTTCTTGATTTAATTTGTATGCTGGATAGCCGTATAAATAGACAAATAAAGTAGTGAGCAAAATAATAATAAAAGTAATATTCATATCTTAAGATTCTGTTTTTCTAGTTATTTATCATTATAACAAGATTGAAAATTAATGGATAATTGGTGTTTTCATTGATGATGCACTTTTAAATCTGCATAGAATATTATCCTAAAAAAACCGCCTCAAAAGGCGGTTTTTATTGTTTGGATATCAGAATCTGAATTTATTTCAGGAAACGTTGATAACCCAAGTTATTGGTAATTTCCTGATAAGGATAGGTAATGGTTTCGAGAGTTTCTATCAAGCCGTCCGGATTCTGTTGTGCATCAGTTGCTTCAAGACCCACCAGAACACGTCCTTCAGCAGCACCGTGGTTACGGTAGTGGAACAGGGTAATGTTATGGGTTGGGCCAAGACGTTCAAGGAAAGTCAATAATGCGCCTGGACGTTCCGGGAATTCCACACGGAACAGACGTTCATTTTCAATATCGGCATGACCACCAATCAGATAACGGATATGCAGTTTCGCGACTTCATCATCAGACAGATCGTCAACGTCATACTGGAACTTTAAGGCTTCATAAATTTCCTGACGTTCTTTCTCGCCATTTTTCAGACTGATGCCGACAAATACCTGCGCAGCAGAAGCATCGCTGGCACGGTAGTTAAATTCAGTAATATTACGGCCTTGCAAGGCACGGCAGAAACTTAGGAATGAACCTTTCTGTTCTGGAATGGTCACGGCAAAGATTGCTTCTTTACGCTCGCCCAGTTCGGTACGTTCCGCGATATAACGTAAACGGTCGAAGTTCATGTTGGCGCCGCAGACAATCGACACCATGTTTTTCCCTTCGATGCTATGTTCATTCACGTATTTTTTGATGCCGGCCAGTGCCATTGCACCTGATGGCTCTACGATACTACGGCACTCGTCATAGGTATCTTTAATGGCAGCACAGATTTCATCAGTATTCACCAGCACCACCTCGGGTTCCACGATTGGGCCAGAATTGTCCGATTTTTGCAGACGGATTACATCAAATGGTTTTTCACCAATTTGGGCTACCGCTGTCCCATCAGCAAATAATCCAACAGATGGAAGAATTACGCGCTCATTGGCTTCAAATGCAGCTTTTAAACAGGCAGACTCATCATATTCCACGGGAATAACTTTGACGTGTGGTGCGACATCACCTAAGTAAGCTGCGACACCTGCGATCAGGCCGCCACCGCCAACTGCAACAAACACGTAGTCCACATCACGCCATTGACGCAGAATTTCATTGGCAATCGTACCTTGGCCTGCAATCACCAGTTCATCGTCATAGGGCGGAATAAAGGTCATGCCATCTTCTTGGGCACGTTGAATCGCATATTTATTGGCAACATCAAATGAATCGCCATGTAAAACTACTTCGCCACCGAGACGTTTAACTGCCTGTACTTTGATATCAGGTGTGGTTTTAGGCATCACAATAATCGCGCGTATGCCTAGCTTTTTCCCTGAAAGTGCCACGCCTTGTGCATGGTTGCCTGCTGAAGCAGTGATAACGCCACGTTCCATTTGCGACTTCGGTAATTGACTAATACGGTTGTAAGCACCGCGTAGTTTGAATGAAAAAACCGGTTGTAAATCTTCACGTTTAAAGCGGATGTTATTATTGAGTCGTTCGCTAATTCGTGGCGCTGCTTCGAGTGGGGTTTCGATTGCAACATCATAGACCGTTGCTTGTAAAATTTGTCGAACCAAACGAGACAGCATGTTAATTTTCCATCTAACAGTTTAAAATAGGGGCTTATTGTAACAAACCAGACAGCTTTGCGGTTCGAAAATACTGCAAAAGTCCAAAATAGTTGAGTGAAGCCATGAGTCTATATGCAACCCAAGATGAGAAGAAGCAAGCTGCAGCCAAAGCAGCTTTAAAACACTTGCCAAAAGGGGGTATTTTAGGCGTAGGTACAGGTAGCACTGTGAACTTTTTAATTGAGCTTTTACCTGAGCTGCAATTGGAAGCTGCGGTAGCCAGTTCGGAAGCGACAGCACAGCGCCTGAAAAAGCTCGGCATTGAAGTTGTTGATATGAACAGCGTGGGTGGTCTAGATGCCTATGTCGATGGTGCGGACGAAATTGACCGTCATATGCATATGATCAAAGGTGGTGGCGCAGCACTGACTCGCGAAAAAATTGTTGCCTCTATCGCGAAAAAATTCGTGTGTATCGTAGATGATTCAAAATGGGTAGGGCAATTAGGCCGTGAATTCCCGCTTCCGGTAGAAGTGATTCCGATGGCACGTTCTGCAGTAGCGCGTAAACTGGTCGCTTTAGGTGGAGATCCTGCGTACCGTGAAGGTGTGGTAACTGACAACGGTAACGTGATTTTAGATGTTTATAACCTGAATATCCTGAATGCACTTGAGCTTGAAAAAACCATCAATGATATTCCTGGGGTAGTGTGTAACGGTATCTTTGCGATCAACAAAGCAGATATCGCAATTGTCGCGACTGATAACGGAATTGAAGAGCGTACAGCGGTTTAAGATTTGATGAACTTCTTTCATGCCTTAAGTTTTCTCCTTCCTAGGAGAAAATGTAAAAGAGGTGGTAGAAAATGACAGAAGTGAGTTTGTCGTAAATAAATCTACCCAAACTCTGAGTAAAAGTTAAAGTTCTGCTTTAACTTTTACTCAAGAAAGGCTCTTTATTACATATTTTAATAAAGGCTTTTCTCCCTCCTTTAACAAAGGAGGGTTGGGGAGGATTAAAAAAATGATTAAATATAAAAAATGACCTTATCCGACTTACCCGAAATTCAAATCACCCGAAATGTCCGTTCAACCCGGCTGCGTTTGCGTGTCGATGCGAGCCAGATCCGCCTTACCGCTCCAGTTTTTTGCAGCAAAAAACAAATACGGCATTTTATTGAGCAATCTGAAAGCTGGCTGATTAAAACCTGGCAATCCCAGCAAGAAAAAATCGAAAATATTGACCGGACGCTACCGAGTGAGCTGCGGTTATTCAATCTAAAAGAACCTGTACAAATTTCTTATCAAAGCCAGAAGAACAACTTCATTTTTGATCATAAAAATTTACAGCTTTGGATCAGTGACCGACATCCTGAAGAATATTTAAAGGCTTTTGTGATTGCCTATGCAAAAGAACAGCTTCCTTCATATTTAAAGCTTGTCTCGCAGCAATGTGATTTGCCATTCAGTAATTGCAACATTCGGCAGCCCAAAACCCGATGGGGTAGCTGCTCTGCCAGATATGACATTATGTTGAATAGCGCGCTGGTATTGTTTCCTGAAAATATCATGCGTTATGTCGCTATACATGAACTGGCGCATACTAAACATTTTGATCATAGCCCACGCTTCTGGACAGAAGTGGCGAAGCATGATCCAGAATTTAAAATTCATCGTCAATTGTTAAAAACTACACCTTTACCGTATTGGTGGCATCAAATCTAATCTAATTCTAATTTTTCGATATTTATTTGAGATAAAAATATGATGGATGTTTGAACAATTTCTGCATCCCTTATGAGAATAGATTATTTTTAAATCATATATCACTTTTCTAGAATGCCTTCAATTTAAACAGATCGCATTGGTTTTTTCACTGCGGTTATTGGATGGGGAAACCGCGATGGTTTATTCTAGATTTTTATGTGTTTTCTCTTTAATTTTTAGCGTACTTTTAAGCGCTTGTAGCAAGCCTGATAATGCACAATCTTCACCAGAAGCAGAGGATGCGGTTTATAAAGCCGAGAATGTACGTATCGGCTATCAACGTTCATCTACTTTAATGACTTTACTTAAAGAGTCTGGTGAACTTGAGAAAAAACTGGCTGAAAAAAATGTCAAAGTCAGCTGGCACGAATTTACCAGTGGTCAACCGCTGTTAGAAGCGCTTAATGTAGGAAGTGTAGATGTGACTGCAGATGTGGCAGATACGGTTCCTGTATTCGCACAGGCGGCTCAAGCAAAACTCACTTATTATGCAAAAGAAACTGCATCTCCAAATGCACAAGCAATTTTAATTCCGAAAAACTCAAAAATTCAAACTATTGCAGATTTAAAAGGCAAGAAAATTGCGGTAACTAAAGCTGCTGGTAGCCATTATTTGCTCATCGCAGCCTTAAACCAAGCAGGTTTAAGTTTTAAAGACATTACGCCAGCGTGGTTAAGTCCGGCAGATGGCCGTGCAGCATTTGAACATGGCGGTGTAGATGCATGGGTGACATGGGAGCCGTATGTTTCAAGTGGTACAGTACTTCAGAATGCAAAAGTTTTGGCATCAGGTGAAGGTCATGCTAATTATATTCGTTACTACTTGACTGCTCAGAAATTTGCACAGGAAAATCCGGCGATTCTCAATACCATCATTCAAACACTTGAAGAAAAAGCAGCTTGGGTGAAGGCAAACCCTGAGGATGCAGCAAAAATTTTGGCGCCATTATGGGGTCACTTGCCTACAGACGTTGTACTTCAAGCCAATGCTAATCGTAGCTATAACGTGCAAAACGTTATTGCAGAAGATATGGCGGAACAGCAACAGATTTCTGATGCATTCTTTAATGAAAAGCTAATTCCACACACCATCGATGCAAAAGCATCCGACATTTTTAAAGCGAAATAAACTTTTAGAAGTCTCAATTCATATTGAGACTTCTAATATTTAATAAAATAGCCTAAGCAAATCTGAGTCATTTATGTCAAATATTCCAGCATTAAATGCTGTTCAAATCCGAGAAATTTTACTGGCGGGTAAAGAAATCGCTATTGTCGATTTACGTGAGGAGCACATTTATGCTCAAGCACATCCTTTGTTTGCCAGCAATATTTCCCTATCACGTTTAGAAGTAGAAATCTTAAATCGTGTTCCACGCTTAGAAACGACAGTCGTTCTTTATGATGATAATGATGGTCGGGTTGAACGCGCAGCAGAAAAATTAGCACAGTATGGTTACACCCAGGTTTATGTCCTGGTAGGCGGAGTCAGAGCCTGGCAGCAGGAGGGTGGTGAGTTATTTATTGATGTGAACTCTGCGAGTAAAGCATTTGGTGAATGGGTAGAGCACTTTAAACATACGCCGTCTCTAAGTGCAGAAGATGTACAGG
The DNA here is from genome assembly GCF_048148385.1 of Acinetobacter sp. 197. Classification (NCBI taxonomy): domain Bacteria; kingdom Pseudomonadati; phylum Pseudomonadota; class Gammaproteobacteria; order Moraxellales; family Moraxellaceae; genus Acinetobacter; species Acinetobacter sp. 197. Next base: position 130,669 of record NZ_JAYWZK010000002.1, on the reverse strand, counting down.
CTAAAATCGATGCGAATGATAATATTATTATCCTAGATGCACGTCGTTTCGATGAATATCAGACTATGAGTATCCCAACCGGGAGAAGCGTACCGGGTGCTGAACTGGTTTTACGTGCACCAGCCTTGGTCAAAAATGAAAATACCACGATTCTTGTAAATTGCGCTGGACGAACCCGGAGTATTATTGGCACCCAGTCTTTAATCAATGCCAAAATCCCACATCCTGTTTATGCATTGCGGAATGGGACTATTGGCTGGACGTTAGCAGGCCAGAACTTAGAGCACGGTCAGCAACGCTCGTATAAAGATCAAATTGCTCCAATATCAGAGCAACAGGTTTTTAGTGCTAAAGAACTGGCAGAAAAAGCCCATGTCAAAACCATTACCCTAGAACAACTACAGGAATTTAAAACAGAGACGACGCGTACGACGTATATTTTTGATGTACGTGATGAAGAGGAATATATACAGGGACATTTACCTGAATCACGATGGGTTGCGGGTGGTCAACTGGTACAGGAAACCGATCATACTGCTGCAGTACGGGGTGCACGAATTGTCTTAATTGATCACCTTTTGGTGAGAGCATATATGACGGCATCTTGGTTGGGGCAGATGAACTGGGAGGTGTATGTACTAGAGACCGATTTTAATCAGGTCCTCACAGAACAGGGCGTTTGGAAATCGAAACTGCCAAATGTGCATTTAGCCCAGACTATTTCGGCTAAAGACTTAAATCACTTCGCGAAAGAGGATATTGCTATTTGGGATGTCTCCACCTTTGCAAACTATAAGCAAGGCCATTTACCCGGTGCACAATGGTTATTAAAAGCTGACGCGATTCAAAAGATTCAGGAGCCCGAATTTCAATCCAAAAAAGTGATTGTGCTGACCTGTGGCGCGGCAATTTTGGCGCAATATGCTGCTGAGGAAATTGCACCGTATTTAGCTCAAGAACAAAAAATATTGGTACTCGATGGCGGCAACACGGGCTGGCAACAAGCAGGATTTGAATTAATTTCTGATGATATTCGAGCCTTATCCCCACAAATTGACCGTTATAAGCGGCCGTATGAAGGAACTGACAACGCTTTGGAAGCGATGCAGGCATATTTAGATTGGGAATACGGTTTGGTCGATCAATTAAAGAAAGATGCAACCCATGGTTTTTTTGTTGTCTAATGTATCAAGTCAAATAAAACCGCACATGCGGTTTTATTTTTTAATTAAAATAGCCTAAGCATTTTAGTGCAGTTTATTGTTAGCCTTTTAAATTTTAGGTTAAACTGCAAGGATAACAAAAACAATATCAGATTCTAATATGAACCGCTTACTGACAAGTATTTTAATTTTTATGCTATCAATTCCCGCACTTTTCTTTTATGTACTTTTTTTCATGAGTATTTTTAATCCAAGTCTGCCCATTGTGTATCCATGGCCATACAGGTTATTCATGTTGGCGGGGATGGTAGCCTGGGGTGTACTTTTTTATATGAGTATTTTATGGGTGAAGCATCTGCCTATCTCTCAATGGATTTCAGCACTGGGGACTTTACTAGCGATTATAGGCTTAATTCCATTTATTATTCGATTAGACGCTATCGTATTGTTGGCATTGCCGGCATTTTTATTTACGATTTATCTATGCTATTGCAGCTGGTCAACAGCAAAAGCAGACTAACCACTAATAAATACTAATTTTAATGCAAATTTTATATGGACCTTTTGAAAGCCTATAAAAAACCAGCAAACCCCAGCAAAATGGTTTAGAAAAGCATAACTTCCTGTCATACTAGCCTTATAAAAGGCAACATTTATTTGAGGTAATCATCGTGATTTCAGTGGGTATTGTGGGTGGTACAGGTTATACAGGCGTTGAACTTTTGCGTCTTTTACTGCGACATCCAGATGTAAATGTAACAGCACTGACATCACGTACTGAAGCAGGCCGTCGTGTAGATGACATGTTTCCAAGTTTGCGTGGACATACTGATCTGCAATTTTCTGATCTCAGTCTTGAGCTATTAAAATCATGCGATGTGGTTTTCTTTGCAACTCCGCATGGTGTCGCCATGAAACATGCCGAAGAGCTGGTTGCTGCAAATACCAAAGTGATTGACTTGGCAGCAGATTTCCGTTTACAAAATCTTGGACAGTTTGAAAAATGGTATGGCATGCAACATGCATGTCCAGAACTGTTAAAAGATTCTGTATACGGTTTATCTGAGCTAAATCGTGAAGAAATTAAAAAGGCCAGTGTCATCGGAAATCCAGGGTGTTATCCAACCACAGTTCAGTTGGGTCTGGCGCCAGTCTTAAAAGCGACTAAAGCATTGGTGAAACCTGAAAGCATTATTATTGATGCCAAATCTGGTGTATCAGGTGCAGGTCGTAAAGCTAGTCTGGGCATGATTTATTCTGAAAATGCCGATAACTTTAAAGCCTATGGTGTAGCGGGTCATCGCCATCATCCTGAAATTGTCGAAGCGCTGGAAAATATTTCAGGTCAGAAAGATGTGTTTGATCATATTTTATTTGTACCGCATTTGGTGCCAATGATCCGTGGTATGTTGTCGACCATCTATATCGATTTAACTGAAGCAGGTCAACAAGCTGATCTTCAATCACTGTATGAAACATTCTATGCCAACGAACAGTTTGTCGATGTAATGCCAGCAGGCAGTTCTCCTGAAACTCGTTCAGTGCGTGGAGCGAATCAGTTGCGTATTGCCCTGTATAAGCCGCAACCCGCTAAACTGGTCATTCTGGTTGCACAAGACAATCTGGTCAAAGGTGCAGCAGGCCAGGCCGTGCAGAACATGAACCTGATGTTCGGTTTTGCCGAAGATGCTGGCTTAAATAATATTGGTTTATTACCATAAAAAACGTATTAGAACTTCACACACATTTAGATTTGCATTTAAATGTGTGTCTTGTATAAAGCAAACAGAGATCAAAATGCCGAATAATGAGTCAAACATGACGATCGCTCAGGAACCCGATACAAAGAAATCATGGATGAAAGGCAACACACCCCTAGTAACCGGTGCTGCTGTTCTGATTCTTGGGAGTGGTTTACTGGGCTATACCGTCGGGCATCGGCAAGGTTTGACTGCGGTTGGTTTTGACGCAGATGCGGAACAACTGGTTGAAGTGGTGCAAAAACAGAAAGCCAGTCTGGAAACATTGAACAAAAACCTGAATACTGCGGTTCAGGAACGTGATCTGGCAGTCAGTAATGCTAATGATCTGTATCTGGCCATGACCAAGGCACGTGATGAACAGACTCAGGCTGAAAGCGTGGGAACCATTTATCGCGAGGTTTTGCGTCAGCGTGGTGGTTTGGCATTGGCAGTTCAAAATCTGTCAATCAAACCTTTACCCGAAAATGCCTTTGAATATCAGATTGATCTGGTACAGGTGAGTCCAAGTAAAAGCCGTGCTTCAGGTAGCGTAGAATTGCGCCTGATTAAAGGCACTGAAATTCTGGTCGTGCCATTAGAGGATAAAAACTTCAATTTTGAAAATTATGAGCGACTCACAGGCCGCTGGACCATGCCTAAAGGCTTTAAGCCTGAATTTATTGAAGTGCGTCTTACTGGTGCCAAACCTGTAATTCGTCGTTTTAGTTGGGAACAGGGCAAAGCAGTTGAAAATCAGGCTGCCTCCTTGTCAGAAATTCCGAAAACCGAAGCAAATGCAAATTAAGTGTGAAATATAAATCTTATGCCAAGCAATAAACGTCAAATGTGTTTAAGTGATATTAAAAACTCTTTTAATGAGTCTGGAATTGTTGATTGGCATATCAGCCCACGTTTAGCAAATGAACCCTCTGAAGAAGGTGATTCTGACTTGGCTGTACAGACTGCGCCGCCAGAATTGAAACGCCCTCCATTGTATGCTGTCGTTTTATTAAATGATGACTACACCCCGATGGAGTTTGTAATTGAAATTTTACAACAATACTTTGCAATGAATCTTGACCAAGCTACACAAGTAATGCTAACTGTACATTATGAAGGAAAGGGTGTAGCTGGGGTCTATCCTCGAGACATTGCGGAGACCAAAGCGAACCAAGTCAATAATTATGCTCGATCACAAGGTCATCCGTTACTTTGCCAAATAGAGCCTAAAGATTAAGGGGGTTACATGCTCAGTCGTCAATTAGAAGTATCACTACGTTTGGCTGTCAGCATGGCTCGTCAAAAGAGACATGAGTTCCTGACCGTAGAACATTTATTGTTGGCCTTGCTCGACAATGATTCCGCCGTAAATGCACTGAAAGCATGTGGCGCGGATATTATCGTGCTGCGTAAGGAATTAGAAGAGTACGTAGAACAACATACCCCTAAACTTGGTGAAAATAGTGACCAGGCACCACACCCGACAGAAAGTTTTGACCGGATCTTGCAACGCGCGATTTTTCACGTGCAATCAAGCGGCGGTGATCGTACTGTAGAGGGTGCCGATATTCTGGTAGCCATGTATTCTGAGCGTGATTCATTTGCGGTCTATCTGCTGAAACGCCATCAGATTAACCGATTGACGCTAACCCAGTACCTGTCGCATGGTACGCGTAAAGAAGACGTGCAATCTGAAGAAGAGATTGAGGACCTAGATGGCGAATCCACATCTTCAGCGAGTTCAGGCCCACTTGAGCTTTATACGACTAACCTGAATGTGGAAGCCCAAAAAGGCAAGACCGATCCACTGATTGGTCGTGAAAAAGAAATCGAGCGTGCCGCGCAAATCCTTTGCCGCCGTCGTAAAAACAACCCGCTGCTTGTTGGTGATCCGGGAGTTGGTAAAACCTCGATTGCTGAAGGTCTGGCCTGGTTGATTGTTAATGGTAAAGCGCCAAAACCCTTGGAAAATGCTGAAATCTTCAGCCTGGATATTGGTGCTTTGGTAGCAGGAACCAAATACCGTGGTGATTTTGAAAAACGCTTGAAACAGCTTTTAAATGCGTTGAAAAAGAAACCAGAAGCAGTGCTGTTTATTGATGAAATTCACATGATTATTGGTGCAGGTTCGAGCATGGGCAGCACCATGGACGCATCGAATCTGATCAAACCGGCGCTGGCAAATGGTTCTTTACGTTGCATTGGCTCAACCACTTTCCAGGAATATCGCCAGGTCTTTGAGAAAGATCATGCTTTATCACGCCGTTTCCAGAAAATTGATGTGAATGAACCCTCTATTTCAGAAACCATTGATATCCTACGTGGTCTGAAATCGAAATTTGAAGATTTCCATCATGTGGAGTATGACGATCAAGCGCTGGTATCTGCAGTAGAGCTATCTGCAAAATTTATTAACGACCGCTTCCTGCCAGATAAAGCGATTGATGTGATTGATGAAGCCGGTGCACAGCGCCGTCTTAAAGCGGAGCAAGATGACAGTTTAATTACGGTAGAAAATATTGAAGACATCGTTTCTAAAATTGCGCGTATTCCACCAAAAACGGTCTCTAAAGATGACAAGAGTGTGCTGGAAAATCTTGAGCGAGATCTGAAACGTGTGGTGTTTGGACAGGATGAAGCTATTGAGGCCTTGGCATCTGCAATTAAGTTGTCACGTGCCGGTTTGAAGTCTCCAGATAAGCCTGTAGGTAGTTTTGTCTTTGCGGGTCCTACAGGTGTTGGTAAAACCGAAGTGACCAAGCAGCTCGCGAAACAGATGGGTGTGGAACTGGTTCGTTTTGATATGTCGGAATACATGGAACGCCATGCAGTGTCCCGTCTGATCGGCGCACCTCCCGGCTATGTCGGTTTTGATCAGGGTGGCTTGCTCACCGATGCGATTCACAAAAATCCGCACTGTGTATTACTTCTTGATGAAATCGAAAAAGCACATCCAGATGTATTTAACCTGTTATTGCAGATCATGGACCATGGTTCATTGACCGATAATAACGGGCGTAAATCTGACTTCCGCAACGTGGTCTTGGTACTGACCACCAATATTGGTGCTGAGAGTATTTCTCGTGCCAGCATCGGTTTCATGGAACAAGACAATAGTAACGATAATCAGGAAGCGATGAAGAAAGCCTTCTCGCCGGAATTCCGTAACCGTCTTGATGGCGTGATCCAGTTCAAGGCATTACCAAGCAGCATTATTGAAAATGTTGTAGATAAATTCCTGACAGAACTCCAGGCACAACTGGATGATAAAAAAGTCATGCTCGAAGTGGATCAGAGCGCACGTGAATGGATGGCTGAACATGGCTATGACCGTTTGATGGGTGCACGTCCAATGCAGCGTCTGATTCAGGAACACCTGAAAAAACCGTTGGCTGAAATGATCCTGTTTGGTGAGCTGGCTGAAAATGGTGGTAATGTTGCGGTGTCTGTTAAGAAAGAAAATGGTAAGGCAGTCGGCTTAAAACTTGAAGTTTTTGAAGACCAGACAGCTGAACCGGCCTAATTGACGAAAAAGATTAAACCCGTGCTTGCACGGGTTTTTTCATGCATTCATATTTTAAAGCATTAAACTCATTCATCTAGTTCAAAAGATAAATTATGGATATTCAAATTACCAAGTTGTTCACGACATTTTTCCTGTTTTTGGTCACAGCATTGATGGAAATTTTAGGCTGTTATTTTCCTTATCTAATTTTAAATCAGGGAAAAAGCCATTGGTTGTGGATTCCGACAGCTCTGGCTTTAGCGATCTTTGTCTGGCTATTAACCTTACATCCGGCTGCTTCGGGAAGGATCTATGCAGCATATGGTGGTATTTATATTTTTTCTGCCCTGATGTGGTTGCGCTTCATTGATCAAGTGACGCTGTCACGTTGGGATCTGCTTGGCGGTATGGTGGTCATACTGGGCGCATTAATTATTATTTTGCAACCACAAGGCTTGGTACGTTAATCGGAGTACACCTCGATAAAAAAGTTCATCAAAAAAGGCAGCCAAAGCTACCTTTTTTGTTTTCTAAATTCTGTAATCGAATCACCCGAAATTTCTTATATATTTAGACTATTTCAATTTGCAATCTTTCTGGGAAATAGCAGTCTTATAAGTTTGCGTTTGCGAGTTCAATGTAAGTTCAACCTTGTAAGGGTTCTCAATCTGATAACGATGTTCAAAGAAAATTTCACAATTATTGAGCAGATTATTACGAATTACTTTCATCACCTCTTTGCGCCCGAGGTCTTTTTCAAACTGGCTGAAGTCGGGTGTGGTAATCATTCCTTTTAGCGTGGTTTTATTAGCGCTTAGCTGCAATTGTTCAATCACTGTATTCTGGTCAATTTGCAGAGGCAAGGTTCTGGAATCTTCTGCGCTCAGTACTGTCAGCAATTCATTCAGTTCAGCTTTTTTCTTAATTTTAAAGCTACTGTCGAGAATCCCTTTTTTATGAAGATATTGATCAAATTCGGAAGCATTTACATTTGTTGTGAGTAGACCGAGACCAAGTCCTAAAACGCTGAGTAGCTTAATATTATATTTCATATGAATCACAGAAATTACGTTAACTTTATGAGAAAAATAGAAACATGCCATGAATAGAAACAACACACAACTTTAATTTCATAGCGAATACTTAAGCGCTAAGTTTTAGTAACAATATTTGCCTATGAGTATTAGAATTTTCATATTTCAGCTTCAAAAAACTCATCAAAAATTACACTTATTATTTTGTCTGACTATTCAGCAAAGCTTATATTTATAAAAAATCTACAATAAAAAGTAATAGCTCTAGCTTGGGTTTCTGGAGAAGGGGAAACAGTTAGTAGGAAGATATATGCCTAATACCTATAAATTTTGAACCTGAATAATTAAAATAAGGATGTCGTATTTTGAACCAAACTTATACTAGACAAGAAAAAATTAGTCGAATTAAAGGTGTTGTTGGAGCAGCTTCTGGTAACCTGGTCGAATGGTTTGATTTCTACATTTATGCTGTATTTGCAGTGTATTTTACCCATGCATTAACCGCTCCTGGAATGGAAAGTTCTGCCCAGGCGATTTACGTTTGGGGAGTATTTGCAGCCAGCTTTTTCATGCGTCCCATTGGTAGTTGGTTATTTGGGCGTATTGCGGATAAATATGGCCGCAAGAAGTCGATGGTTATTTCAATCTGTTTGATGGCATTGAGCTCTTTCCTGTTTGCGGCTTTACCTACCTATGAACAAGTCGGAATGATAGCTCCTTTTCTGTTGCTACTTGTACGTCTGCTACAGGGCTTGTCTGTAGGGGGGGAATATGGTGCAGTCGCAACTTATATGAGTGAACTCGGCCTCAAGGGTCAACGTGGATTCTTTTCTTCTTTTCAATATGTAACCTTAACTGGTGGTCAACTCTTGGCAAGCTTGTTGGGCGTCATTTTCTTGAATATGATGACGGAACAGCAGTTACAAGATGGAGGTTGGCGTATTCCTTTTGTTATAGGTGGCGTGGCTGCACTTGCTTCTTTACTGGCACGTAGCCGGCTTGAAGAAACTTTATCGCATGAAGATAGTGAAAAGCAGGAATCCGGCACACTTAAAGAGCTATTTAAAAACCACTGGAAAACCTTTTTGCTGGTCGTTGGTTTGACTTCAGCAGGTTCTTTGAGTTTCTATGTGATCACGGTTTACTCAAAAACTTATCTGACCAATATTGGGATTGATGCCAAAACCGTAGGACTGATTATGACAGCGTCTATCTTTATTCTCATGATAGCACAACCCTTTTTTGGCATGCTGTCCGACCGTATTGGACGAAGAAACTCAATGCTACTGTTTAGCAGTCTGATGGCTATTGCGATTTATCCCGTCATGGTGCTCGGTATGCGTGCCTTCAGCAGCTCTCCCTTGATTGTAGCGTTTCTGCTGATCTTTCTAATGATGATACTTAGTTTCTATACCTCTATTAGCGGTATTGTAAAAGCAGAATTGTTTCCGCCTCATGTGCGTGCGCTTGGGGTAGGCTTTTCCTATGCTGTTGGGAACGCGGTCTTTGGTGGCTCCGCACCCTCTGTTGCACTACAGTTTAAGGCAGCAGGAATAGAAAACAGTTTCTTTGTCTATGTGATCGTGATTTTGATTATATGTTTCTTCTGCAGCTGGCAACTTCCTAAAGAAGCTCAATATCTAAAAGATGATCTTTAGGAAGTGGAAAATCAAAAAAGCACCTCGGGAGGTGCTTTTTCATAGTTTATAAATTATCAGTCTTTTTTCAGGTTTTCATTGAGCAGAAACTCAACCAGCGCTTTTTGTGCATGCAGACGATTTTCAGCTTCATCCCAAACCACAGCATTTTTATGGTCAAGCAGATTTTCTGAAATTTCTTCACCACGATGCGCTGGCAGACAGTGCATGAACAGACAGTCTGGATGCGCAAGATCCATCAAGCGTTCATTGACTTGGTAGTCTGCAAATGCTTTTTCACGGATTTTCTGTTCTTCTTCCTGACCCATGCTGGCCCAAACGTCAGTCACGATCAGATCGGCATTCACGGCTGCATCTTCAGCAGTATCTACCAGCTCGACACAATGCGCGAATTCAGACAGGAACTGTTGCTGCGGTTCATAACCTTTCGGTGCAGCCACTTTCAGCTTAAAGCCCCACATGTGTGCTGCTTCAATATAAGAATTACACATGTTATTGCCGTCACCAATCCAGGCCACAGTTTTACCTTCGATTGAACCGCGATGTTCCAGGTAAGTCTGCATGTCGGCAAGCAGCTGGCAAGGGTGGTGATCATCAGTCAGCGCATTGATCACTGGAACTTTAGAATAGGATGCAAAACGTTCAACGATATCATGACCAAAAGTACGGATCATCACGATATCCAGCATACTTGAAATCACGCGTGCAGAATCTTCAATCGGTTCACCACGGCCTAACTGGGTATCGCGTGAAGAAAGAAAAATTGCGCTACCGCCAAATTGGCTCATGCCAGCTTCAAACGAAACACGCGTACGGGTACTGGATTTCTCAAAAATCATGCCCATCACTTTACCAACAAATGGTTGGAATACTTCATTGTTATGCTGTTTGCGCTTAAGCTCAATTGCGCGTTGTAAAATCTGGTTAAGTTCTAAAGTTGATAAATCGCGTAAGGTGAGAAAGTGACGGAGAGCCATTCGTTACTCCACAATAATTGCCGAAAAACTCGATCAACAATCAGTTGTTGGTTAGTTTAAGAAAAAATACGGAATCGGCTAATATACTATAAGCAGTCAAAAATGCAAAAAAACTAGACTTTTTGATGACCGTCTAAAAAGCGATCTACACAATAACTGATGTATTTGTCGATTTCCTGATCATCTTCCTGTACCGGAATTCCCATCAGGATGCGCCATTCCAGATTGCGTAAAATACCAAAATACAGCTGTGCTGAATATTGAGGATTTTCGCAATGTAATAAACCTTGTACATCTGCTTGTTCTAAAGCCGTTGCAATGGCACTTTGTACATGCACTGGGCCACGCTCATGAATATGCTGGGCGAGCTCAGGATTACGCTGACTCTGTTCCAGAACCAGACGCATAAAAGCGGAATTCTCTGGTTGCATGATCTGATGATAAAAATTGAGCAAGGTGTGTACCAAATAACTACGAAAATCCAGTGCCATCAGTTCAATGGGAATACTGATATCTTCAAAAAACTTGATACGGCGGTAATCACAGATGGCTTTAAACAAACCTTCTTTATTACCAAAGTATTTATAAATAGATGCTTTGGAACCACCGGCATGCTGCACGATATCATCCAGAGAGACAGCATCATAACCCCGTTCCAGAAACAGCTCGGTTGCACTGTTTAGTAAAGCAATACAACGCTCATGACCGCGTTTGGTTTGCGGCAGGTCTTTGGCGAGCGGTTCTAGGGAGAGGTCTTGCATAGGAGATATATATCAACATGTCAATAAGGATTGAACTGCCATCATAACAAAAATATGCGCATATTTCATAATCGCACCAGAGAGGTGCAGTATTTAAAAAATTAGTGAGAACAAAACTTGAAAATTTGACTAAAGTTTTAGAGTATTTGTTCTATCGGGTTATGGAATGAGCAAACCAAATGGGTATACTCGAATTTCAATAATTATAGCCAAGACTGTGGAAAAGGAAGATGACAGAACAAATCTCTGCAGGTTCAAGATTTAGACAAGCACTTGAAGTCGAGAAACCATTGCAAATTATGGGCACGGTAAATGCCTATGCTGCCATGATGGCCAAACAGGTCGGTTATAAAGCCATTTATTTATCAGGTGCCGGAGTCGCAAATTATTCTTATGGTTTGCCTGATCTGGGTATGACCAGCCTGGATAATGTTCTTGAAGATGTACGCCGCATTACCGAGCGTGTCGATACCCCTTTATTGGTCGATATTGATACCGGATGGGGCGGTGCATTAAATATTGCCCGCACGATCAAGCAGATGATTGCAGCAGGAGCCGCTGCAGTTCATATTGAAGATCAGGTTGCACAGAAACGTTGTGGTCACCGTCCAAATAAAGAAATCGTATCGCAACAGGAAATGATCGATCGTATCAAAGCGGCTGTGGATGCGAAAACCGATTCAAACTTTGTGGTAATGGCGCGTACTGATGCGCTGCAAAAAGAAGGCCTGCAAGCCGTGATTGACCGTGCTTGTGCGTGCGTTGAAGCGGGCGCAGATGCAATCTTTGCTGAGGCGATGACCGATATTACCATGTACCGTACAGTATGTGATGCAGTTGGTGTGCCCGTCTTGGCGAATATTACCGAATTTGGTGATACGCCGTATTATACGGTAGATGAACTGGCCGAGCAGGGTATTGGCATGGTGCTGTATCCATTATCAGCGACGCGTGCTATGCAGAAGGCAGCGCTTGAGGTGATGCAGTCGGTACGTGAACACGGCACTCAGGTGAATGTGCTGGATCTCATGCAACAACGAAAAGAACTCTACGAATTTTTAGATTATCACAGCTTCGAAGACACATTAGATAAACTGTTTAAACAGGAGAATTAAAAAAATGGCTGAAGGAAAAGTACTCACCGGCGCAGGATTGCGCGGACAAGTGGCAGGTAAAACCTCACTTTCAACAGTAGGCAAAAGTGGCGCAGGCCTGACCTATCGCGGCTATGACGTGCAGGATCTGGCGGAACATTGCCAGTTTGAAGAAGTCGCTTATCTGATTTTCTTTGGCGAATTGCCGACAGCAGAGCAATTGGCCGCCTATAAAGCTAAACTGAAATCATTACGCACTTTACCCCAGGCGTTAAAAGAAGTGCTTGAGCGTATTCCTGCCGATTCACACCCAATGGATGTGATGCGTACTGGTGTTTCCATGCTGGGAAATCTTGAAACTGAGCAGTCTTTTGAGCAGCAACAGGATATCGCAGACCGTATTTTGGCAACTTTGCCGGCAATCATTTGTTACTGGTATCGTTATAGCCATGACGGCGTGCGTATTGAAGAAAATACTGACGATGCTTCAATTGGTGCACAGTTCCTGCATCTTCTGCATGGTGAAAAACCAAATGAGCTACATGAACAGGTAATGAATGTTTCCTTGATTCTGTATGCAGAGCATGAATTCAATGCTTCGACTTTTACCGCTCGTGTGTGTGCATCAACGCTGTCCGATATGCATTCCTGTATTACCGGCGCAATTGGTTCCTTGCGTGGCCCTTTACATGGCGGTGCCAATGAAGCTGCAATGGACATGATCGAAAACTGGACGTCGCCTGAAGAAGCTGAACGTGAAATGCTGGGTATGCTGGAACGTAAAGAAAAAATCATGGGCTTCGGGCATGCGATCTATAAGGACAATGATCCGCGTAATGGCATCATCAAAGTCTGGTCTGAACGTTTAGCCAAAGATGTCGGTGACACGGTACTGTATCCAGTCTCAGTGCGCTGCGAAGAAGTGATGTGGCGTGAGAAGAAATTATTCTGTAATGCGGATTTCTTCCATGCATCTGCTTATCACTTCATGGGTATTCCAACCAAGCTGTTTACCCCAATCTTTGTTATGTCACGTGTGACAGGCTGGTCAGCGCATGTGATGGAACAACGTGCAGACAACCGTATTATCCGTCCAAGCGCAGACTATACCGGGCCAGAGTTGCGTAAAGTAGTGCCAATCGCTGAACGTTCTACCGCAGCTTAATCTGTTTCTGTGGTAAAAATAAAAAATAAGGTCTCAATTGAGACCTTATTTTTTTATCGGTTTCGTTATCGGCTTAACAGTGCCGGATCTTCAATGCTATAACCTGTTTCAAAAGGAATGCCTAAGTATTTTACTGTTACCAGAGTTTTATTCTGTCGCGGAACTTTATAGGCTTGGCTAATTTTCAAGCCTTGCTGATAACTGACTGCTTGCTGAACCGGGCTTTTTTGTGCGCCAGATTTCACTTGATATTGATAGGTCCATTTTGGCACTTTTTCATTCGGATCATGCCAGGCAGGCGCGCTACCTTTTGTTGTCTTTAACACCGTAAGCTGTGGTTTTGATTTTTGAATCGGACTCAAGGGGACTAAACGTTTTTTGATTTTAGCGATGTCCTGATCAAACTTGCGGCTATCCTGATCATAATCGATGCGCTTGGTTTTAGGATTGATATATAAGGAATTGACCTGAATCAGCTGATTCGGTGTTTTAGATTTAAAATTATAATAATACAGTTGAGGCAAGCGTCCACGACCATCAAGGTAATGACGAAGGATATAAAGTTTTTGTTCTTTGACTTCATAGCCTAAAACTTCAATATTTTGTGGGCCGCCTACTGTAGCGAAAGCCAGACCGGGCAAGCTAAGAGGGAGCAGAAGCAGTGCGGTTTTAATATTCATGGTCATTCCACTCTCAAAAAAAAATAGATTGGCAACTAATCATGCCAATCTATCCTAAAATACGGTAGAAATAATGAAGCTTATTCAGGCTACACAGTAACTTTGAAAGCTTAGCGGTTATTCAGCAGATTGATCATGTCATGTGCAACCGCTGCCGACAGTTTGTTGAGGCGTTCAAGTGGTGAGCCTTTGAGATAATACTGAAACTGATGGATTTGCGTGCCATCATTAATGGCCACAAAAAATGTTCCTTCCGGTTTCTCTGGTGTCGCGCTACCACCTGGTTTAAGCAATCCGGTACAGGCGATAATCCAGTCAGCATTACGAAACATTTTTTTACCTGCTTCCGCCAGCGCAACAGTTACCGGCATAGATTCGGCAGTATGACTATTAATCAAGGTTTTAGAGATACCCAATACTGAAGTCTTGACACTTACATCGTAGCAGATCAAACCACCAAGCAGAATTTCGGCACCTTCACCTTTACAGATGGAGAACTGGCTGCTGAGATATCCAGAACTTGCGCTTTCGATAAAGGCAATTTTTATATTTTTCTCTTCGAGTAAGCTGCAACAGGTTTTTATCATAGTCTCTCTATTTCTTTGTGGGAGTAGTGATTGTCGATCAATCTAGACAGATTTTTCCATCCATTAACTTCAAGTATATTTATATTTTTATGAAAATTAAAACTATTTTCAGAGATAAGTGTAATTTCATGTTGTTTGGACTTTATAGTCTGAGTGGTTAAAGCTTGGGCTATTTTCATAAATAGAGGTTTCTTCTCAAGCGGAACAGTGGTAAAAATAAAAATAAAGTGCTTAGTAAAAGTAGGGCGTTGGAATGCAAACCACAGTAAAATATGTTGTCTTGAAAAGTCTTGACTATCAATTGGGAACACCGTTATTTCAGGAAGAAATCGATGCTGATGGTCAATATTTTGATCAGATTCCAAGCACGCTTTCTTATCAGAACTTACAGTTTAAGGTGATAAGCAAGGAGCTTAAACGTTTACATCTAGCTGAAGAGCAGGAAGATACTCAGACTATTATTGTTAAAGTGGTCAATATCTAATAAAAAATGAGTCTAATAAGTCTCCTTAAAGGAGACTTATTATATAGAAGTGATCTAATAAAGATAATTTAAAACAATGAGTTTACCTAAATTAATAGTAAAAAAAGAAAAAATTATTTAAGTCAAAATCAAGATAAAATCTATAAACAAAAATTATTATTGAGGAAATTATTTTAATTATCGTATTAAGATGTGTTTAAAATATTTTAAAAAATGGATTATGAATATTTAATTCGATTTTCAAAAAATATTGCAAAAGATAAATTTTTTTATATATTTATAAATATCAAAAGCATAAGTTATGGTAAGTTGTATTTAATAATATTTTTCAATTTTTCTATATATAAAACAGAGCTTAAGTTATTTCTTTTATTGGATAATAGTTTTGATTTTTATATCTTTCCTTATGTTTCTTTTGCATTATATTAGGTGATTTATGTTGCTCATTAATCTCCACTTCAATTACTTAGCTTACTATTTTTTACATTGAATTAAACTGTAACAGGTCAAAGGTTGGATAAATCTAAAAAATGAGTAGAGTGGTTATTAAGTCGAAACTCTATCGGCTTTTAATTTAAAGCAAATAGTAAGGAATACCACCATGGCTAATAACCAACAGCAAGACCAACAGAACCAACAACAGCAACAGCAAAATCAACAACGCAATCAAGATCAACAGCGTCAGCAAAATAACCAGCAAAATCCAAATCAGCAACAACACAACCAGCAGCAACAACAGCCGCAGAGTCAAAGTAATCAGCAACAACAGCAGCAACCGCAGCGCAATCAGCAACAAAACCAGCAAGGCCAACAGCAACAACAGCCACAGCAAAAAAGTAACCAGCAACAACAAAATTCACGAAATCAACAAGATGAGTGAAAAATAAAGCGTTAATTCTTTCCAGAATATACGCTATTTATAAAAAACCGCCTGAATAAGGCGGTTTTTTATGCATTTACTTTTTCTTATAAAATTGAATATATCAACTAGGAACACTGAATATTAGCTTTCTGCTTGTAGAAATTCAGCGCATTGTCTAGATCTTGGAGTAGATCCTTTTCTGTATATTCCTGAGGGGCAAGTTGTAGTAGTGCTGGCATGTAATTATTTTTATATTCTTCAGGATACTGGTTACAGAGGATGCGGATTCTTTCTTCTATACTAATTGTTGAAGAATCTAGTTTATCCAGATAAACACTGAGCTGGTTATCTGACTGTTCAAACTGTGCTCTGATATTTGAATCAGGTTTGGCTGAGCTCTCTGCTTGTTGTTTTTGGCAACCACATATTGCCACGCTCATCAAGACAGTAATCAGTATGCGTTTTTTCATAGTGCTAAATGTTGATATGCCTTATATGAAAAATTATAGAGATAAATAGCGAAAAAGAAAGCAGCCATCTGCAAATTTTATAAGTTGTTGAGAAACTATATATAGTTAGTAGCAAGTATTTTAAAAATGAGAATCTTCTCCCAAAATTTGAACCAAGCTTTTTAATATTTATTTGAATTGATCATCTTTAATATTTGGATGTTTATTGGTCAAATTTGAGGGGTGAAAATATTTTTGCCTAAAATACAGACATTTATTTAACAGAAATAGTGAATATTTCACATTTGGAAACATTGAATCTATATATCCTACACAGATTGGGTGGTTGGCTAGTGATATCTTGGCGTCATTCTAAAAAACTTAATTTAAATAATTAAAAATCAGCATATTACAAAGCCTGTTCAATTGAGGAGAGTTGAACAGGCTTTTTCTTTTTCGCAACAATCTTCTTTTTTGATACTGATTGTAGTTTTCGCCCCTGTTGTTCACATAAGTTTTCATTCACAACATAAAGCATGAAAATTCTCTCAAGAGAAATACATGAATAGATGTTATTTATATATCTCTTTTCACGAAAAGACAGGACAAAGCTATGATGAGATGTATATGCGCATTTGGCATGGGCGTGATGGTCGGCTGTTGTTTTAAATCTTGCAAAGAAAAAATGTGTCAGATGATGAGCAACGAGCATTGTAAAAAGGACCAGATGACTAAAGCTGAAGAACCTGTACGGACTTAGCTCTGAAGGCTTTAATTTACCTAAATACGGAGCAGAGTAGCGAAGTCGTTCCAGCTTATTCAGCTGATCCAAATCATGATGTATTGGATCATTTTATATTTGAAGCAATAAAGCTCGATTCAGAATCGAGATTTATATAAAAGGAGAAAAACATGATGCAATTTATATTTTGTTTATTTGGTCTTCATGGTGCAACTGAAATCGATTACACCTGTGATGATGATGAAATAAAAGAGTGTCGTGATTGCTTGAAAAATATTGAATAATATTCCAACAATAAACGTAAAGCCTTTCCAGTTCAATCACCAGGTGGCGAGGGCTTTACTGATGAAATTTTCCTTATAATAGAGATAAGGTTGGAAGATTTTCGTATTTGGTCTCGGTGAAAACAAGATTTGGTTGATTACGATACTTATGTATCCGGCAAGATAAATTTATATTCGTCATGTTTTTTCTTCTATGAATATGATAAAGGCCATGGGAAAGAAGTATTGTAAATGTGATGCTTAAAACAGTCTTTTGATTGCTGGCCATTATTGCACCACATTTTCTGTCTTTCTGGTGGAACAACAAAGTCAGTCAAGCAGACTTATCTGAGGTGGTGACGTAATCGCATTTCAGACATATTGAATGACACACGTTAGCAAAATATTCAAAAAACAGGGGGCGTCTGAATCCTTTAATTACACCGCCAAGACTCTCTATTAACCAATAAGTAAGTTTATATTCTCATACGGTATTATCCTCCAATCAGCTATCGAGACTTATTAACTTATGTGTGACAGGTGCTGTGAGAAGTGAGTACATGCTGAAGAGATTAAATTTCTATAATGTAAATGTGAAACATAAATAACATTGATGTTTATTGTCAGATGTCATATTTATTTTGAGTAAACAGATCGAGGAGATATATATGACAAATAAGCCAGAGCAAGAGCAGGAATCAAATCCACAAAAAGAATCAAATGACGATAAAGGGAATCAGGAATCTTATAAGCATGTCAAGCCGGAGAAAAAACCCAATGCCGAGCCAGAAAATCCATTGAGAGAGCAGAAATAAGTATTTTATATGAATAAAGCCCTAACTTGGTTTAGGGCTTTTCAGTTGGTCCACAAACCTTGCTCTTTAGGCCTTGCTATAAATTCATCTTTCATTTCAAAGAAAAAATTATGAGCTTGTTCATGGTCGCAGTTGAGCCAGTCGTGTCGTAATTCTTCAGGAATCACAATAATCGAACGTTTTTCATCATTCGGCTTGTGAAACCGTTTCATAAATGGGTGCTGATCCGAATTTATGGTAAGCATCGAAAAGGATCTGATTTTCTCACCTTCAATCAATGCATCCTCATAAATTGCTGCAACCGTGAAAGGATGACCATCTTCACGTGAAATACCAAACCAGTGTGGTTTATCGTCTATATATTTAGGCTCAAAGAATGTATCGACTGGGACTAAAGTAAACTGGTTATTTTTCCAGGCATGTCGAAAACTTGGTTTGGATGCCACTGTTTCACTCCGGGCATTGTAGGTATGTCTGCCATATTTCAACTCTTTTGCCCAAGATGGAACTAGTCCGAAACGTGCAATATCCAGCTCAAACTTGTCCGCACCACGCATAATGATTGGGGCGGGTGCTAATGGATAAACATGTATTTTTATTCCGAGTTCCAGTTGTTCTTCATGAATATCTAGTAAGGAAAGACGTTTTTTTGAAGGGAATTCATAGTTCGAGCACATAAAGAACCTCTTTCATTCTCATTGTTGTTTGCTAAAGAATTAAGGAATCAAAATGGGGAACTCAAAAATCAAAATTATGAGTTTCAGCAAAAGCTCTAATACTTGCTTTAGCTACACGTTTGCGAAGGAATAAAATTTGGATTAATTAAAGTTAGTTGGCCTGTAGCAGGCCCGGATTAATCTCAAATAAATGAAATATTACGTTTCGATATTCGTTACAGCTTAACTGCGATAAGCGTGTTAATGGCATACTCAGGCCATAATAGCTAAACTTTTAATGATATGCAGTCTAGTAACAGACTGCATATTTCATAGATTTCATATAGTTACCGTGATCACAAATATCTAATCGACAAAAATATGAACATTAATTTGTCTCACAAGTACTCATAAATTTTCCTTGTTCAACTGAGTTGATAAAGTCTTCGACCATAAATTGACTTTGTCTTAAAGAGCCATGATGATCTGCACCTTCAACAGTTTTAAATGCAATCGGCTTTTGTTTGGTACACATTAGCTGATAATAGGCATGAGTACCTTGATAATCTACAATCTGGTCTTTATTACCCTGAACTATCATTACAGGGACAGTAGGTATCATATTTTCGATGGATTGTTTTTTCGAGTATTCTATTAAGGGATTAAGATCTGCATCGGGTTTGAAAACTGTTTGAGGTGCTTCTTTCACATCGGCTTGTAATTCCGATAAGCCATGATTACGCGCATAATTGACAATCTGGGCCATTTCAGGACTCAATAAATTCATAATATTGAGGCTAGGATCCGCGGCTTCAGCACCTAAAAGAACGATAGGAAGAAATGCAACCACACTTTTTTCGATTTGAGGATGCAAGGCTGCGTATTGAGCAATTCCCTCATATTGATATCCTCCTGGGGCAACGACTAGTGCTCCACGTAACTTTAACTCGGGTGCATCTTTTTGCCCATGTGCAGCTACCATTAGGGCAGCAGCGCCTCCCTGACTGTGTCCCATGACATACCATTTCCTGTTAAAATGATAAGGCTTTAAAAAATGAAGCGCTCTCACAGAGTCAACCACAGTATGCAGTTGGCTCTGTGCATTCATGTAGGGGTGTTTACCGGGTGTACCTAAGCCCTGATAATCGGTGGCAACTACTGCATAGCCTTGGGCAAGCCAGGCATCAAGTGGCTTGGAAGCCAGCTCTTGATAGGCATGCACGGGTCCACCGACATAATCACCAGAGGGGGCACAGGTATCTGCCACTCCGGTGGTGCCATGTGCCCAGGCTAAAACGGGCCAGCCACCTCTAGGTGGTTTGCCTTGTGGCAATAAAACAAATCCGGAGACAACAATGGGTTCTGAATGTATACCACGGCTGCGATAGGTAATTAAAAATCGTTGGGCGGCATGGGGAAATAAATCAGTACTTTGTTCTTCGATAGCGAGTAGAGTTCCGGGGGTCTTTGCAGCAATATCACAATTATGATGATTGCATTTCTGGGAATCCTGATTCTTGCATTTCCGGGAAATAGCAGGAGAGGCGAGCAAATAAGCAGAGCCTAAGCCCGCACAGCCCACTATAATTTTCAGGAGAGGACTTTTTGTTTTCATCACAGATACCATTTCAATTTTTATAATTTCATTTATAATGTAGCAGTCTTAGCCATGTTTCTAAATTAACTATTAACAAACTTTGTAAACTAAAATTACTAAAATTATTAAGCTAAATTAAATAAATGATGCAATAATCGCTCTAATTTTAGTTTAAGTTATAATTTAATTAATAATTCATATATATTTAGTTCTCAGTGTGGTTCTAATCTTTTAGTAGCATTCATCTCATGTCTAAGCTGACTGATACGCTCATAAATCACCTTTCGCATCCGGTTTACTCCTCCCAGAGGTTTGTGTTCCGGTACTGTATGCCATGGCGTAAAGGAGAGGTTTTCACAAAATTCGTTTTGTTCAGGTGTATCAAAAACCTGTTGAGGAATATGAATAGTCGCTAGCTTGTAAAAAGGTGCCTGGTTTTCTGGCCATTCGGTCATCGAATCTTCGACCGACATGCTGTTTGATGTTCGAGGTTGTACTAAAAACTCCATGCATGCCTTACTTTTTTGCAATTGGTTCCGTAGATTTTCTCTTAGAAAATTATTGTGGGGATTATAGGGTATAGGATCTGTTCCTCTTGAACATGCTTGGGCTGAATACTTTACAGCTTGACGACCACTGCCTGTTCCTAATTGATAGGGCACCATGGACCAATATCGGGTTTGCAGAGGATTAGATATTGTATTTCTCGTATTTAAGGCAATCCAGGTTCCTTTAGCCCCTAATGCAAAAGGGGTATGCAATTTTTTGAGAAAGCTTTCACTATTTATATCCTGCATAAATGCCATATAACGAGCTGGATCATTCACAAAAAAAACCGGATGATTAATCATGATGAAATCTTGAGTAGACATTTCATCATGATTTAAAAGTCTTTCTCCCGGTACTGCCAAAAGCTTTATTGCCATGCCACGGGCATCTTTTTTAATATCTGCTTGTTGAGCATTACTAGATCCATTAGAAAAACGTATCCAGGCTTGATAGGTTTTTCCGGGAAGAAAAATACCTTGTGCCAACTCTTTGGGAAGTGCTTCAGCTATCTTGAACTCTGCGCGTACACAACCGTGTGCCTTAGGGTGTGCATCACGTAGCGCGATACCGGTCGAATACTCTTTCCGAATAGATTTCTCAATAATGTCTGCGATCTTTTTAGCTGTGATTTCTTCATCAGGATAAAGGCTTTCATTTAAACCACGATCTATATTGGGATATGTGATAGCTTTGGGAGATTCAGGGGTTATAGGCGAGGTATCAGCATATATAGTGTTAAAGATATTGATGGTCATCAGCGGGAGGTAAAGTAGGCCCAAGCCTACAGCTCTTATAAAGTCAGGCATTGAGTATCTCCTTGATATACCGCTAAAGTTAGTTTTAACTTATGATCTGAAATTCTTTGAAGGCCCTTTAGACCAATAATAATGATCATATTTGTTTGATTATCATTCTTTATTAGATACTCTATTTCAAAGTAGGTTTTTACTTTTAATTCAACTTAATAATAAAAATAGGGATCCTGACTGTTTTTTGCCACTTTATTGCAGTTCTTGCACTTGATACTTTCAATAGAGTAGCGCCCATGAGTTTGCTTGCCTTCTGCAGCAGCAATAATAGAAAATTGCTGAGTATCATTAAAGCTATAGTCATCCTGTGCTTCACAAATAGAACACTTGATAATTTTTCTATCGCAGTAGATGTATGCTTCGTTCATTATGTATCTCCTGATTCTTGGTTTTATATTTTCACTGTTTATCATCATCCAATATTATGTAGTATTCACCTAGAACTATATACTGAATAGCTTGTTTTTATTAAATTTTTTGTGTACACATTGATAGATTATTGAGATGAAAATACAATTAAGGTGATGTATGCTTATAATATAAATTTATGAAATTTATAGATTATTTAATTTTTCGAAAAGCGTTTGTAATCCGGTGTAGGCACAGTGGATTCTGCTCTTTAGCAGTTATCTCCTGAGTATAGCTTCTGAGTTGTGGAAGTGTGAAAAGGGCTATGCCTGTATTGCTGTGCATGGCATTAAATGTATGTACAGCCCCTCACTTGCAATCAAGGGGCTGACAATTCTTTAAAGGCTAATTTTTAAAGTTTTACTTGATTATTATTTATTACAGGTACTAATAAATTTCCCTTGTTCAACCGAGCTGATAAAATTTCCTACCATGGATGCACTCTGTCTTAAGGAACCATGGTGATCGGCACCTTTAACGGGCTGGAATGCGATGGGTTTTTGCAATTTGCAGATCTGCTGATAGTAAGCATAAGTACCACGAGGATCTACAATCTGATCTTTATCACCTTGAACAATTATTACAGGAACAGTAGGTATCATATTTTCAATCGACTGTTTTGCGGAATAGTTAAGTAATGGAGTAAGATTTGCATTTGATTTAAATACTGTTTTGGGAGCTTCTTTTACTGTAGCTTGCAATTCTGATAAGCAACGATCCCGTGCATTAGTCGTAATCTGTCCCATTTCTGGACTGAGTAGATTCATGACGTTCAGGCTTGGATCTGCCGCATCGGCACCCAGAAGAACAATAGGAAGAAATGCAATCACACTTTTTGGAATTTGCGAATGAGTTGAAACGTATTTGGCAATCCCTTGATATTGATAACCACCTGGTGCAACAGCCATTGCTCCGAGCAGCTTGAGTTCAGGAGCATCTTTTTGCCCGTGAGCAGCTACCATCAGGGTGGCAGCACCTCCTTGACTATGTCCCATGACGAACCAGTTTTTACTGAACTGGTAAGGCTTTAATAGATGGATTGCCCTGACAGAATCTACGACAGTATGTAACTGGCTCTGTGCATTCATATAAGGATGTCTTCCTGGTGTACCTAAACCCTGATAGTCCGTTGCAACCACTGCGAAACCACGAGCGAGCCAGGCATCAAGCGGTTGGGCGGCGATTTGCTGATAGGCATGCACAGGCCCTCCTACATAATCTTCAGAGGGTGCACAAGTGTCAGCCACACCAGTTGTACCATGAGCCCAAGCAACAACAGGCCATCCACCTTTTGGGGGATTACCTTTAGGGAGCAGGATGAATCCGGAAGTTACGATAGGCTCTGAATGTATGCCACGACTACGATAATTAATTAAAAATCGTTTTGAAGCATGAGGAAATAAATCGGTGCTTTGTTCCTGAATGGATAACAAAGTACCTGGTGTTTTTGATACCACATCTGTTAAAGGACTTTTATCTTTTTGGGATTGTGTAGGAGAAGCTGCAACATGGCTAGCAAAGCCTAGACATATACAACTAATCATAACTTTAAGAGGAATAGGATTTTGAATTTTCATTGCCGATACCACTTTAATTTTTATAATTTCATTTTTAATGTAACAGTCTTAGCCATGTTTCTAAATTAATTATGAGTAAACTTTGTAAACTAAAATTAGTAAGCTGATCTCAACAATTGATGCCCTGAGTACTATGGTTTTAAGTAGGTGATATTTGAAAAAATCACAGGAATAACTGCACTCAGTCTTTGTGGTTAAGAGACGTACCATCTGACATCTCCATAAATTTAAAACCCAGATTTTTCCTGATATTTATAAGGTGAGCTTTATATTAAGTGGGCGGTCTATGACTCACTTTAATTGTGAACTGATGTCTCATGAAAATATTGAAAATTGTCTATTTTTTAAAAGGCATATGAAATATTTCACAGCGAATCATCGTGATGACCACGATCCTTGCTTATTAATGGCAACGACAATTCCAAAGTTTATTGATTTACTATCAAAACAACCTGATAAATTTTATGCTTTAAATTTTAGACATCTATAAATACTATTTATTACCAATAAAAGAAGCTATAAGTAAATTAATTGGTATGAAGATGAACCGTGATCAGAGTCAATAATAACTTTTTTATATTGGTCTTATAACATTTTTTAGTATGAGTAACATAAAAAGTACACCGGCTGATGGATTATTTTATTGTTTAGAAAATGCTACAAAGTAATAAAATAACCTAAAAAAACACTTTGAAACATTTTATTCATATTTTCTACATTTTATTTAATGATTTTCAATGGTACATTTTATATGCGCTCTGAAGAAGACGCATGTAATACGAAGAAAATGACTACAGTAATGGCCCGCTTGTTCGCAAGAATAAGCGGGCTTTTCAACTGAAAAATAAATTTATTTTAGTCTTGAATATAATTTAAACATATATATAATACAAAAATAGATTCTATGGCTGTAGTTTCTTTAGTTTTTCAACCTCCTTTTTTCATAAAGGAGGTTTTTTTTTGCTTTTTTATTTAAGATTTTATATATATTAATAATTTGTATTATTTTAAGTGTATGTATTATATAAAAATAATAATAGTAAGGTTAGACTTTTGTGTATTCTATCTGCGCTTTATAAAGGTTAAATTGATATATTTTTAGTAGAAATGAAAAAACTAATTAAAATGAATAAAGAACCAAATATCAGTCTAAATCTATATTAGAAAATGTAATTTTTAAAGATTTACATAGGATCTTAACGCTTAAATTTTAATTTTTTTCACTATTTCTTTTTTTTCAAAAATAAATAGGTTAATATTTGAAAAATAGGGAGTTTTATGTTTTTTTGGAGAAGCAGGCTAATAATTATTCGATTATAAAATTATGTCATTAAAATAAAATACTTTAATAATAATTTGTATGGAAAATAAAAATAAAATTATGGCGAAAACCCACCTACTTAATTTATAAGAATTAAGTGGGATTTTTTAATACGAACAAAATGTGAATTTAAGTTTCGTAAAGTAAAGGTTTAAGTACGTTTTCTAACTATTTTAAAATCTAAAAATGTTTTATCTTTTAATGCTTATTAATTCGACCAGAAGATATAGGCATTCACATGACACAGGAAACACTGGTTTTAGTATATGATGAAGCTCTGAAGGTGCATGGTTCAGCTACGCATGACATAAACGGTAAGTTGAAGTTTCTTGCAGAATACTTATCATTGTATGCAAAATTAAGGAATGAAGCAGCTCTTATTGAAATTAAGACTTTGACCGTACGATGCAAATACAGATCTAGGTCTAGAACCTATTGGGTATTCGATATGCCTGAAATATCTAATAAAAAGCTATATATTGAATATCTTTTTGATTTAATTGGCGGATTTAAAAGGCTGTAATAATCATTATAAATTACTAGCAATTGAATATTTAACATCTTTAAAAGACAGAATTTTATAAAACTCATAGATAGATCATATAGCATTAGGGTCTCTCTATTTTAAACCTCCTTTATTAGGAGGTATTTTTTGCCTGTTAAAAAATCAAGGTTTTAATTTCTGTTTTTAAATCTCTATTTCATAATGTGTATTAAGATTGTTGATAAAGCTAGGCTCATATAAACCGTCTGTCTTAGGTATGATCCTACTTTTATTTATTAAAGATATAAGTTTATGAAATTTATTTATAATTTATCATTTATTCTTGCAGCAGTGGCCTTGAATGCTTGTGCCGGAACTCCAGATAAAGAAGTCGTTTACAAGCCTGAAATGATGAAAAAATAAGTACCTGACAGTGCAGCTAAATTAGCACGTAAGACATTAGCAATGTGAAGCTGATATCAAATCAAAAACAAATGCTGAGGTTGTTAGACTGGTTGCACTGGGTCAACCTATCACTAAGGATTATCATCTAGGACGAATCAATGTAATTGTTGATCCACAAACTCAAAAAATTGTTAAGGCATTTTGTGATTAAAAACTAAAAAGCAATAGTCTACAGAATCTTCTTCGGGAGGTTATTTCCATTATAACTGTTAAAAAAATACGAAATTCGCCAAATCATCAAGCTGAAAGCAAGATACTTTTTTTATTAAGCTTTCTGTTTAAATAGAATGTATAGAGATTGTTGTTAAGCCTGTAGTCGAGGCTACCATATTCTGTATGATTACCTTTTTTATCCTGAAAAGACAAAATTTTATGAAAATTATCCAGAATTTATCTTTAATGTTAGTTGCTGTCGCATTGACAGCATGTGCAAATAATCCTGAACAGATGCCTCCTCACCAAGGAAATACTATGAGCAGCTGTATATCTGATGAAGCAGCAAAACTTGTTGGGCAAACTGGTTTATCTGAAGCGACAATTAAGGCAAAGACTAAAGCTGAAATTGTACGTATGGTGGCGCCTGGCCAGCCGGTAACTTTAGATTACCGTTCAAATAGAATTACAGTAGTTACTGATCCACAAACTAAAATTATCGTTCAAGCATCTTGTGGCTAATAACTCAAGACTGATTAACAAAAAGCCATCTTCGGATGGTTTTTTTATGGTGGCAATTTATGGACGCTCATTAATCTAAAACCCTAACCCATAAGCCTCTATCCAAGAAGAAATCTCGCCATCAATCACAACCATTGCTAACCTAACTTATTCAGATGTGAAAAAGCGGCAATTTGAATTCATGCCAAATAAGATCAAGTGCATATTCAAAATAAATTTCCATATTTAAATATCGTAGATCACTGATTAAAATGACGAGATCTATGAATCCCAAATTATTTTTAAAAAGAATTATATAAAATTCTAAGAGTGATAAAATTATAAGAATTAGCAATTTAGAAAGGAATCTACAAAAATAAAAATTGTAGATTGTAGAAATGCAAAATAAGGTCAATTCAGTGCAGTTAAGAACCACTTTTAGTAAGTTGCAAGTTTCGAAAATACAAGGATATAGATATCTATGCCAGCTCTAGCAATTCAGCATAGACTCAGTGGATTCTACTTTTTTTACTATGCAATTGTCGGGGCGTTCCTGCCTTTTTGGAGTCTGTATCTTGAAGATCAGGGCTTCAATTATCAGGAAATCGGGATTTTATCCTCTATTGCTATTATTACCCGGTTCTTTGCGCCGTTGATTTGGGGCTGGATTGCAGACAAGTCGGGTAAGCGAATGCTGCTGGTGCGTATAGCCACCTGGATGGAAGCTTGTATCTGGCTCATGATTTTCATTATTCCGAATAGCTTTCAATCTGTAGCCTTGCTAATGCTGATTTTCAGTTTCTTTCAGAATGCTATTCTTGCTCAGTTTGAAGGCGTAACCTTGTTCTGGCTCGGAGAAAAAAGAGCAGAGCTCTATGGCAAAGTACGAAAATGGGGATCTGTCGGTTTTATAATCGGTGTATTCGGCTTAGGTACCGTCTTTGAAATTATCAGCATCAGTATGTTGCCAGTCTTGTTGCTCTGTATTTCATTTCTGGCCTTTCTCTGGTCATTTACTATTAAAGAACCAAGGACGGCACCCACTGCACAGAAACAGCTCGAACCTTTATGGCCGATATTCAAACGTCCTGTCGTGTATAGTTTTTTTCTGATCGAATTAATTCTGTTATTTTCGCATGCACCGTTCTATAGTTTTTACAGCAATTATCTAAGTCAGGCTGGATTTAGTACCAGCCAGATTGGTTTGCTGTGGTCAGTCGGAGTTATTGCAGAAATTATCATGTTTGCCTATGCGACGTTCTTTTTGACACGCTGGTCATGGCGTCATCTGGTCACGCTATGCTTGTTAATGACTGGATTAAGATGGTTCATCGTTGGGGTATTTCCTGCTTCATTTACGGCACAGTTTTTTGCTCAAACGATTCACGCTTTCAGTTTTGGTTTATTTCATATGATCGCGATGCGGGTAATTTTCCAGAACTTCTCTGCAGGGCAGCAAGGACGTGGACAGGCACTTTATAGCACTATGTGGGGGATCGGGGTAGCAAGCGGTAGTATTCTGGCTGGTCATTATTGGGATCAAATAGGCGGAACATCTATCTTTATCGCTGCTGCGGCATCGACCTTGTCAGGTTTATTGCTGGTTTTCGGGTTGCCTAACAAAGTCGAACTGCAAAAACAGGCTTGAACATATTATCTTGACATTAAATACGGATTTTTGAGTATTGCTCAAACCACGGCTGTGCCTGCTCCAGTTGGGCCGCCAGTTGGAGCAGTAGATCTTCACGTGCAAACGGCGCAATAAACTGTGAACCGAGCGGCAGGTTCTGGTCATTCCAGTACAGCGGTACCGACATTGCCGGAAGGCCGGTAATATTGGCGAGCTGGGTAAAGGGCACCCATTTCAGATTTTCTTTAACAATTTTATCGACCAGTTTGCCTTGTGCCAGCAAATGGGCTTTACCCACATTCAATAAAGCTTTTAAAATTGGTTTTTGCCAAGCAGGTGTTTTGACCTCACCATTTTTCGGAGCCACTGTCGCCGTTGCAGGCGTCAAATACAGATCATAATCATCAAAGAAATGATTCATCTGGGTTACATACTGACCCCAGTTATTTAGGTTCTGAATATAATCCAGCGCGCTGGTCTTGGCTCCGAAGGCGGCCAGTGCCAAAGAGTCCAATTCAAAATCATTCGATCTAGACGGATAGCTTTTCTGGATTTCATCCAGCATGAAAGAAAACTGGCTAAACCATGTGGTAATAAAATCCTTGGCCAACTGCATCCCATCAATCGCTGGACGGTCTTCAATCACTTCATGACCCAGAGACTCTAGTAGTTTTGCTGTATGTTTAATAGCTTGAATTGCATCCTGAGAGACAGGTGTGCCAATCGTAGAATAAGTGCTAAACGCGATTTTCAGCTTCTTGGGTGGCTGCTGAATCACATCCAGATAATGATGTTGAGGACGTTGAATTTTAAATAGTGAACTATGATCTTCACCATGAGTAGCATCCAGCATTGCAGCACTGTCACGCACCGTTTTGGTTAATACATGCTGAATTGCGGCGCCATGCATGGCTTCACTCATTTGTGGTCCCCAAGGTGTACGGCCACGACTTGGTTTCAGGCCGAACAGGCCACAATAGGAGGCAGGGATGCGAATCGAGCCACCACCATCACCAGCACCCGCAATTGGCACAATTCCGGCTGCCACAGCAGAAGCCGAACCACCTGAAGAGCCGCCACTATTATGCTGTAAATTCCACGGATTTTTACAGCTACCCCAGGCATCTGGTTCAGTAATACCTTTAATGCCAAATTCAGGCGTATTGGTGCGTCCAAAGGTCACAATTCCGGCTTTTTCCCAGCGATTGACAATCTCGGCATTGGTCTCGGCGATATAACTGATCCGTTTTAAACCCTGACAGCCATAAGAAGTCGGATAGCCTGCATATTCCTGAAACAGGTCTTTGACCAGAAATGGTACACCGGCAAAAGGGCCAGACAGATTTTGCTGGCTACGTTTTAACGCGTGTTCATGCATCGGGATGATAATTGCATTCAGTTCGGGATTGGCAATTGAGCTACGTTCCAGGGCAGCAGATAAAAGTTCACTTGAATGTACCTGTTTATTGCTGACCAGTTCAGCGAGCCCTAAACCGTCATATTGCAGATATTCTTCTAATTTCATTGCCATTCCCTAGCGTTGATACTGTGTTAAGGTTGTAGAGGTTTTATGCTTAAGATGCAAGTACCACCTGATTGCGCCCACGATGTTTGGCCTGATATAGGGCTTGGTCTGCAATATTAATCAGGTTTTGCAGATCTTGGGAGTTGGGTTCATTTTGGTGGGTGATGCCTATGCTCACTGTAATATACAAAGATGAGCCATCTGATTGATGCATCGGGGTTGTTTCCACAAGGTCTCGAATCCGTTCTGCAATGATGCAGGCTTCTGAAGGCTCAGTATTCCAGAGTAAGAGTACAAATTCTTCTCCGCCAATGCGTGCAAATAGATCTTGGGCACGTAAGTTGTTACGTACAATTTGTGCAAAGTGTTGCAGGACTTTATCACCGACATGATGGCCAAAATGATCGTTCAGGCGTTTGAAATAATCAATATCCAGCATGATCACTGAAAATTCCATCGTCTTGGCATATTGCAGTAAATATTCACCTTTCTTAAAGAAGAAATGACGATTCATGGTTCGCGTCAGACTATCGTGATTAGCCAGATATAGAACCCGTTTAAACAGTTCATTACGGTTTTGGCTGATAATACAAAGGATTAGCGGAGATAAGGCCAGCATAAACAGCCCGATCCGCAGTGAAATATAAATCGTGGAATCGGCCAGTGTGGTGTGATTGGTTGCATAAAACTGTGTCAGGCTGTAATAGGTCAAAATGATGACAAAAGCATTGATCATCGTCATGGTAAACAGACGATATGTCAATGCAGCCCAGATCAGTGCAGCCAATGGGTAGAGCATTGCGCCCGGGCCTGCAAAAATATTGGTAATGATGACACAGGCCACGACTGAAGATGCCGGTAAAAAATAACTGAAATAATTACGTTTTTGACGACGGTTTTTAAATAGATACCGCAGG
The DNA here is from genome assembly GCF_048148385.1 of Acinetobacter sp. 197. Classification (NCBI taxonomy): domain Bacteria; kingdom Pseudomonadati; phylum Pseudomonadota; class Gammaproteobacteria; order Moraxellales; family Moraxellaceae; genus Acinetobacter; species Acinetobacter sp. 197. The sequence goes on along the minus strand of NZ_JAYWZK010000002.1, from coordinate 100,096 downwards.
TCTTTTATTCTTGGGAATGCCAAGATTAAAGGGAGAAACACAATATAATTCACCATTTCACCGGTCCACCACAGACCAAAATCAATCCATAAATTTTCTTTGGTCATGAATGAATTTGGTAGATTCGGCAAGGTGAGAACTGCAAAGGCTGCACTGGCCAGACAGCCTGCAAAAGCGAAGATGCCAAATAAATGAACAAAGGTATAACCGGTATTATAGTATTTGTAATTAATCTTGAAATATCGAATAAAAAATATCGAAACAATGGTACTAATCAAATTGGAAAGGGTAAGAAACAGGCTATGCAGTAAACCATTCCCGGTGACCAGATCTGCAAACATAAAAGCACTGAACGCGCCTAACCAGCCTCCCAGATTATTTAAATGTGGAAAGCGTAAAAATAGGGCCAGCAAAGCCGCGTTCGCCGGCCATAATAAGGCCAGATACTCTAGCGGTCTGGTTGCGATCCCAATAAGACAACATACTAAAACAGCAAAAACAATAACGAAATAAGCATGAGTTTCATGATTTAATTGTTTTTCTATTATTCGAGCTAATTGCAAATTTAAAATCCTATATTCAAATTTTTAAGTGTGAATGATCACTTTGTTTAGCAACTAAGTTTGACCCAAAATATGATTTTATTGTTTGATTAATCTGTTATTAATACGAACTATTAAGATTCTTATATACGAAATATATACAAAAAAAATCAGAAAAGAAATCTATGTTTTTAAACAATGTGATAAATAGTTTCTGACTCTGTATTGAAATTGCGTTAGAGTGGGACATGATCCCAATAAATATGATAATTTAGAATTAATTGTTAAAAAGATGCCAGTAAATATGAAAAAAACATGTCTTAGCCTTATCTTAATCATGAGCTCACCTTGGCTAATGGCGACAGAAAATAAAAAATCAGAGAATACTCCAGTTAAAACTGCTGAAATTCCAAATACCTTTACTGTTAAAACCCGTCCGGAAATTGTCGGTTTGTGGGGGATGGAAATTCCGAATAATAAAAAGTGCATCGAATATTATAATTTTAAGGGAAATAATAATGTTGTGATCAAAAGTGGCGACGAATGGACATCAGGGTTATATGATTATCAACCCGCACAAGACCCTTCGCAGCAGATTCCCGCACTAATTCTGCAAGTGAAATATGATAATAATGAAAAAGACTGCTCGGGTAACCAAGTTGACCAATCTGGTGAAATTTCACAGTATTTTGTGAAATGGCAAAACTCTTATACGATTAATTTCTGTGCCAATGAAAAAGCTGAGCAATGTTTTGCCGTCCTCAGACGCGTATTGCCTTAGATTGCAAACAATAAAAAACCGCTGAATGACAGCGGTTTTTTTTATAAGCTTGGTTTTAGGCGTTGTCTTCAGCATTTTCAAGCTGCTTTAACAAATGTTTTTCCAGATAATGAATATCCATTGCCTGTTTGCAGAAGTTCTTGTCCTGAAGGATTAAATCTTTATGCAAAGGAATATTGGTTTTCACACCAGTCAGAATCATTTCGTCCAGAGCATTTCTCATGCGCGAAATAGACGTTTCACGATCCTTACCATGTGCAATCAGTTTCGCAATCATCGAATCATAATAGGGTGGAATGCTATAACCTGGATAAACATGTGAATCCAGGCGAATGCCCGCACCCCCTGGTGCATAAAAGTTTTCGATCTTGCCTGGTGAAGGTAAGAAGGTAGAGGGATCTTCTGCGTTAATACGGCATTCAATCGCATGCCCCAAAACCTTGACATCTTCTTGCTGGATATCGAGACCTAAACCACCCGCAATACGCAATTGCTGTTCAATAATATCAATACCCGTAACCATTTCTGTCACCGGATGTTCAACCTGAACACGCGTATTCATTTCAATAAAGAAGAATTCATCATCTTCAAACAAGAATTCGAAGGTACCCGCACCACGATATTGCATCAGCTTACATGCATTGACACAGGCTTCCAGAATGTCAGCACGTGCTTGCTCTGGCAAGTTCGGTGCCGGAGCTTCTTCCAGTACTTTTTGGTGGCGGCGCTGCAGCGAGCAGTCACGATCATACAGATGAATCGCATGGCCATTACCATCGGCGAGTACTTGTACTTCGACATGACGTGGCTTTTGCAGGAAACGTTCCATATAGACCGTATCATCTCCAAACCACATTTCCGCATCACGCTGTGCAGCCTGAACTGATTCCAGCAGGGTATCGACATTTTCGACGATACGCATACCACGACCACCACCGCCAGAAGCGGCTTTGACGATCAGCGGGAAACCGATTTCTTTCGCTTCAGCCAAGGCATTATTAGGCGTCACTGCATGAGCTGAACCGGGTACAGTCGGGACACCCGCTTTACGCATGGCCATAATCGCAGAAACTTTGTTCCCCATTAAACGAATATGTTCAGGACGTGGACCAATAAAGATAAAACCAGAATTTTCTACGATTTCGGCAAATTCTGCATTTTCAGCGAGGAAGCCATAGCCAGGATGGATAGCGTCTGCACCGGTAATTTCGGCAGCAGTAATAATCGCTGGAATATTCAGGTAGCTGTCACTGCTCGCACCTGGGCCAATGCATACTGCTTCATCACAGAAACGCAAATGCATTAGGTCCTTGTCTGCGTCAGAATAGACACCTACAGTTTTGATCCCTAAAGTTCTGCAAGCTCGGGTGATGCGTAACGCAATCTCACCACGGTTTGCAATTAAAACTTTTTGCAACATTATAAATCCCCGGGGTGATTAAGCGCGGTAGCGGAAAAGTGGTTGACCGAATTGAATCACTTCACCATTTTTCACCAGAATTTCTTCAATCACACCGCTTTGAGTGGCTTCAATCGGGTTCATGATTTTCATTGCTTCGATAATACCGAGCGTATCGCCTGCAGAAACGGTCTGGCCAACTTTAACAAATGTCGGTTCACCTGGGCTTGGTGCTGCATAGAACACGCCGACCATTGGTGAAGTTTCAACAGCACCGCGAGGAGATTTTGCCACTGGCGCTTCGGCTGCTGGTGCAGGCATCGCAGGAACAGCTGCTGCAACCACTGGATTACGACGAGTTAATGCAATCGATTGATCGCCTTCTTTAACTTCGATCGCCTGTAAGTCAGATTCAATCATCAAATCGATGAGTTTCTTGATTTTACGGATATCCATGAGACAGTATTCCTAATTAAGATTGTGTAGAAGATTGTATTTTTTCAATGACATAATCGAGGGCAGCAGCATAGCCTTTTGCACCCAGACCACAGATCACACCGATGGCTTTATCGGACAAGTACGAATGATGTCGAAATGCCTCACGTGCGTGCACATTCGACAGATGGACTTCAATGAAAGGAATGGCGACGCCAAGGAGGGCATCGCGAACCGCAACAGAGGTATGGGTCAATGCTGCCGGATTAATAATGATGTATTGAACGCCGTCTTGCTGGGCTTGATGAATCCGGTCAACAATGGCACCTTCCCAGTTGCTCTGGAAAGTTTCAAGTTGTAATGTGGCCTGTTGAGCTTGGACAGTCAGTTGCTGGTTAATATCATCAAGACTAAGGTGACCATAAACTTCCGGTTCGCGCTTCCCAAGCAAGTTTAAATTCGGTCCATGAATAACCAAAATGGTCGAACTCATCCAGCATGCTCCAATTAAAAGTATCGGGTTTTGTTTGCAAGATGTCTGCAAACTCTGCTTATTATTGCATGATTTTCTACATTACTATTTATAATTTCTTTGAATTGACGTAGAAAGCATATAGCAAACAGTGGCGCTATAATGAAAACTTTGCAGAGATTTGGCAATGTTAAAAAATTACAATTCGCGAGGTATTCATATTATTTTCATTGTAAACCCAATTGGCAAAAACAGTTAATATCCTTTGTGTAACTGTATCTTCATGTTAACGCTAAATTCTTCCTCTTAGTGATATTTTTAATTTTAACCAGCTTTTTCCTGACAAATTTGAATGCGGTATATAAGTTGAATCCGGTAAAAAAAACTTCAGATTAATGTTGAAAATTTTTCTGCTCATTTCTTTTAAATAAAAGTGATAATTTCCTCAGTGTCATGTAATGAAATTTAAAAAACCTAAAATAAGACAATATCTTAATGGATTTTACTTGATGTAAAATCTGCATTTTTTCTAAGATTCTAAAATTAGTCATATCTCTGTAAATTCAGTTGTGCATCATAAATATGATTTCAAGAGGTACTTTATTGCCGAGATATAAAGCCTGTATCCCGGCAAGTTTGACAGAAGATCCTTGGAATATGTACTTCCTATTTATAAGCTAGATGAAGTGACGAATGTGTTCATCTTCATATTTTCTTGCAATCAAAAAATGACCTCTCTAACGCTTAGATAGTGGCAAAAACGCATACATTTGCTGTAATTTTGCTCATCTCCATCTTTGTAATAAAAACTTAAAAAAATGCTGATAGCCACAATGATTGACTAAAAAATGAAGGCTTTAAAACAAAATAGGTTTGAAGAGGCCAGAATAGGGATTTAAAGCAAAATTTGCTCTTTAGTTAGTTCATCTGATTTAACTTCTCGAACCAATATTTATATAATCATATGATTTCTCATCACCCATAAGACTTTCCATGACCCCTGCATGTAAATTGTTAAAAGTAAATAAAATTGAATACAGCATTCACGAATATGAACATAATGCCAATGCCAAAAGTTTTGGACTGGAGGCTGCTGAAAAATTGGGGCTTTCTGTAGAGGAAGTCTTTAAAACCTTACTGGTGACGGATGAAAAACAATATTTTGTGGCAATTTTACCTGTGCATCATCAGTTAAGTCTGAAAAAAGTAGCGACAGCTTTGGGTTGCAAGAAACTCCAGATGGCAGATCCTAAACAGGCAGAACGCTTGACTGGTTATCTGGTCGGTGGAATTAGTCCAATTGGGCAAAAGAAGCGTTTAAAAACAGTAATTTGTATTAGTGCAAGCCAACTTAAAAAGATGTATGTAAGCGGTGGGAAAAGGGGGCTGGATATCGGGTTAAATCCGCAAGATTTAGCGCGGATTTTAGGTGCAGAATTTGCCGATATTGTAGATGAATAATTAGGATTTAAAACTTAAGAATTAGCTCTTAGTTTTTAAGGTTACTCACAATGATACTCACAAAATGAAACGCCTAAAAAAGATAAAGTCGCTCTAGGCGACTTTATCTTTTAACTCTATATCAAGAATGACAGATTGAACATAGGAACTTAGCCAGAAACTCTTCCTTCCATCCTTATGCGGTTTCATGTAGCGACCGTCTCGAATTCTGGAATCCAGTGTCTCAGGTTCGATATTGAGCAATTTAGCAAACTCGATCCGACCAATCCGACGTTCACTGCTTGCCTTGAGTGCTTTTCTAAGTTCCTGCATTTCGCTATGTATTGCCTGGAGCAATTCATATTCAGTATTAGCTTTCATAACACCTCACTTAAATCCACAAATTGAACAAAACACGTCACAATGAACCGTGAACTTTTTACAGATGAAGCAGTATTCAGTCACTGTTGTCCTCCTTGAGTCTTTAGATATTCCGCTTTAGCAGCTGCCCAATGATTCTCATCGTATGGGTTTAAACCTTTTTTTTCACACCAGGTGGTACACCACAGAAATTGAGCATCATCGTATGGTGTAGGTTGAACAATCTGAATGCTCACTCAGACACCTCAATACTTTTAAATAACGACTTCATAAGATCGTAGGTTTTAGGTGCAAAACGCTGTTTAACTTCTTCATTCAGCAAAGTCTCGATTTCATCCCAGTGATCAACTAGAACAGCCCAGTGCTTAGAGACCACTTTCATTTTTCCAAGACGTGCACGAAACTCCGGTACTGCATTAAGTAATCCCACGCAGCGCTCAAAGTCGGCCGGATCATGTGGATGAAAATTAGTTTCCCATGCTTTGCCCGCCACTGGACCATCATTAAGCAGTGTTGCCATCAGACACTTGCTCGACATACCTGTATTCGCATTTAGTAGCCAGTGCATAGATTTTTGAACTTCAGTCATTATTTAATTCCTTGTACTGAGTAATGATGTCCACACCGCAAAAAGGGCAGTAATTTAAAGCAACACGATTCTTTTTGAATCGACCCGCCACTATTTCAAGTCGAGATGAATTAACTTCCCGCATACTCATGATCTGACCCTGAATATCACCATAATGATTGCGAGTGACTTCACTAAGAAATTCACACATTTCAATCCAGTTGCCTGTATTTACACACCGCTCTTTCTGAATTTCCATCAAGCCACCTGTTTTAATTTTTGATACCGAGCACGGGCATAAGCACGGCATGCTGAGATACATTGAGGGCAACGACAGCCAGTGTTATACATGCTAATTGTGCCGTGTTTACGTTGTCTTTTTTCAACCAGTCCACATTCATACAACTTCTTCCAGTTAGTGTTCGCTGCACGACATTCATCGCAGCGACACCCATGGTTTGTATATGTAGAGATCGTCCCGTGCTTCAACGAACCACCTCCATTTTGAGTTCCACCACATATGGATCTGGCAGTGGAGTCAGAAAGGTGACATTGTCCATTTTGAATACATGCTTCAGCACTTGTTCCAGCTGGTTTTCGGTAAGCTTTACGGTTTTAGTTTCAACCACACGATGCTCGACCCAGTTATCGAATGGAGACTTGGCATTTTTTTCCTTTTTAGAAGTAGAGACTTTACTCATGCGGGGTTCAGCACGTACACGAGGGATATCTTTTACATAGAAAAATGTACGTTCATCACCTGAATTTTCTGAGCGTAAGCAACCAAGGTTTTCAAGTGAATAACAAGAATTACGCACCTGACGGGCAGTAAGACCTAAGGCAGTAGCGACTGTTGCAGGCTTGGCACCGTGACTTTCTGATTTAATACACTCAATAATTCGTGCACGAATAGGTTTGCTTTCATCTGGAGTGGTTTCGGATAACGGTTGTTCTATCTTGAAAGGGGTTCCTGGAATGATGTCGAGTAGGTTGGTTGGCGTGATTTTGGCATCAAAACCTTCTACGCCAACGACCTGAGTTGCTGGAGGAGTAGGAACATCAACTTTGGCTTGGTCCTTAGCTACTTCCATGACCTTGCCTGTATTTGCACTAACTGCCAACTGAGTTTCTTTTTGAACTACTGGCTCAGCATGTACTTGATCGGCTTTTGGGGTGGTGTGATAGACACCTAACTCATCCAGGTGAATTTTTTCGTCTTGCAACAAGACAGCAAGGCAGTTTTTAACTGTCTTTAATGACATTTTTGAATTATTGGCAATTTGTGCAGCAGATAAACCAAAAGGATCATTGGCCAATGTATCGAACACTTTGCCAAGGTTTTTGTCCATTTTTAAGCTGTTAAGGTCTTTAATATTTGTCATGAGCGGAGTCCAGAATAGAAAATTAGTGCAACATGCCGTGATTTTTTAATTTTTTACGCAGCGTACCCCGGTTCAAACCCAATAGTTCTGCAGTAAGTGTCTGGTTGCCACGTGTCTGAACCAGAGTCATCGACAATAAATGTGCTTCAACTTGCTCAACCACAGCGCGGAATGCATCCCCTCTACTGATTTCAACGATGTGTTCAAGTTCTTCCTTGTTAATCGTCAACAAATTTTTCTCAACCATGCTGTATTTCCCCTTAAGACGTTTGAATGACGCGAATTTGTGAATTCAACTTTTTAATAAAGGCCGAGCCTTGTTTGAAATAAACTTTAAAAAATACCTGGTAACGCTTTTTTCCTTCCGCATTGAGGTGCTCTGAAGAAGTGATCGTGACTTGGCCACGGGTAGGGTGTACAAAGGTCACAATCTTTTTCTTTTTACAGACGCTTAAAATGCGGTACTGATCATTGAGTAAAAACGCAAAGAATGCCTTTCTCATGGTCAGGTCAATCGACCCCACCGGCTTGGTGGGATCTGGTAAATGATTGAAGTAGGTCATACCTTTTTGTTCAATTTTTGCGTCTTGCATTGTTTATTCTCAGCCAGTGAATTCGTAGCCCAACTGATCAGCACGTGCTTTACATGTCTTTAAGATCGTTGGATAAAACTCAGAGTTTCGGAAAGTTTCTAGAGCACCACTTAAGACATGAATGTCTTCAACCTGAGGTAATGTTTTCAGTGCCTCGTTGAAACGACTTTTCAAGTCGTCTATAGGTGTGCCTTGTGTGCTTTGCTGTTGTGCAGCGGCTTGACTAGACTTCTGGGCAATGATTCCCCGGATCCCTTCACAGGTTTCTTCAAATTTTTGTTGTTGAACGTCATGCAGACTATTCAATCCACGTTTTGCGCAGTACTTCTCAATATCAATGCCTGCCTGTTGCATGAGATATTGAAGTTCCAAAAATTGATTACCGTCGATACATGCATCAGCAGAACCAGAATTCAGCCACCGCTTAAGTGCTATACCATCGGCTTCAGTCAGCGGTCTTGGTTCAATGAATAAACGTGTACGGTCTTTAGTGGCAATGGCTAGGTTTTCATGAGTAAGATCCAGAACCGTGGTGAACTCGTATTCAATACCTTCACGCTGTTCTGCTTTCATACCCACTTTTTCAACTTTCTTCTTGCCGCCATTGTTGGTTTGCACGGTTTCCATTTTTGAGCGCAAGGTCACAATGATATTGATGCTGGACTGCAACATCGCATCGATAAATTTACGGTGACGTGGTGTGACTTCGCTCCACGCTCCCCAAGTGTTGCCACGGAACGTTGTGCTACCCAACTTATCTACGATTTCTAAACAACCACCCACACCCGACCACTCATGGGTAATGCTGTCCAAGATTAAAGTGTCAAAACCTGCTGCTTCAGCTGCTTTGATTGCATCAATGAATTTTTCAGGTGTGTAAGGAGGCTGTAAATTTGCATGTTCAAATGCAACAATATCTTCATACAGTTCAGCACTACTGTTTTCAGTGTCTGCCACGGCAATACGACCGCCAATACCTTTGGCCAGCATTAAAGCGCCATAGGTTTTACCCGCACCAGTAGGACCAGAGACAGCTAAGCGTAACTTTGCATTTTTACGTTGAGCCGGTTTAAAAAATACGTTTGTCATGACTTTTCCCTCAAAAAATCAAAAATTAATGTGCTGAACGGTAGCGACGTGCCCAGTCGCGGTACTCATTCGAACCATAAAAACCTGAGTTCACACGTGTTTCATGTGCTTGGGTGCGTATCTCACTTTTTTTGCGCAATTGCGCATTTACAATTGGTTGGCGGGCTTGGTTCAGTGCCTTGACTAGCCATTCTTTTTGATCAGCCAGATTGATTAGCGTCATGCTGCCGTCAATCGCTTGTTTATGAACTTCGAAGCCTGCGATGTTTCCAGCTTTATGGGCATTTACACTGCTTTTGCGCTTAAGCACATAAGTCACTGGGCGATCTGTACCCACACGGTAGCGTTCACAGTGGTAGGTTAGAAAATTCGGATCTTCCTGCTGGAAGCTGTCGATGTGTTCTGCAAATTTCATTTCGCTTCTCCTACAGCTTTGGCGATTGCTTCGGCTTGATACGCAGCTTCTTTGTCTGATGCATGAAGAACCATTACTGCCAGACCAAGAAGTACCGAAAGTACAAGCATCCAAGCAGCCACATTTGATGCGACTTCTTTCCCTACTGACTTTGATTCAGGGTGCTGGTACAAACGCTCGGACGTTTGGCGAGAAGTGCCAAAGTCGGGCAAGTTGCTTTGAATAGGGTTTTGTTTCATACTTATTTCACTCACAGTTAGATTGTGGGTCACGCTCCAGGTAGTTCGCGCTACGCTGGGGCTTTTTGTTTGCCATGAGATATATGTTCAATTAATTGAACTAAAATGTCAATAATATGTTCAATAAATAATGTAAAAGATATTCAATTAATTGAACTGTGTGTTTTAATAGACAAAAGAAAACCCACCGCTGGGGTGGGTTGTTTGGAGTTGGATCGGGAAGTGTTAATCCAGACCTCTTGTCCGATCAGAAATGTTCAATCCTAGTTTTTGTATTGCCATAAAGTTGGCAATAAAATATAAAATTCCAAGAATATTTAAAAACATAGCAGCAAAAGCTAGATTAAAAACTATTTCTAAATTACTTAATTCTAAAACAAAGCTCGCAGTTGGAAAAATTTGGTATGTTAAGTACATGCCAGATATTATAAAAAAGTACACCAGATATGAGTTTCTAACATCTAATAAATTAGACTTAATTGCTTTGTAATAAGCATCATTTTTTACCCTATCTGGATTGAGTGTGCATAAGATACCCATGCCGATTGAAAACATGATCCCAGCAACCGTATAAATAGTATTTAAAAGAGAGGAATCAGGGGATTTTGACGCAAGAGAGCCTACGGCAACTGAAATCACCAAAAAAAGTGAAACATTAAGCAGTAGCTTTTTTACGTTCATTTTCCAATTCTCTAATAAATCTATTCATCTCTTGTGATAGCTGAGCCTCGTTGAATAGGTTTGTATCTGTAGTTTCTATAGTAACCTCTTTTGTTCTTAATATTTTTTTACCTTTGATAATTTTTTTATTATTTCTAGTTAGAAATTCAAAGTTATCCAAGTCAGCTACAGGTTTCAATAGTGCACCAAATGCTCTTCTAATCTGTTCATCATCATCTTTTTTAGGCTTTTTAAACTCAATGACCAGTTTTGCTGAGATCATCTGTTCAAGCTGATGGTCAGATATATCCTTAGTGTCGTTTAGGGCTCCTTTAACTAAATCTAATGCAACTTTCCCAATATTGAATGTTTTGCCAAATGTGGGTTTGGCTGCATTAGGGGTAATATTCCCCCCGGTAACTGGATCCCTAACAGTAATATCCTTAATGTTTGATAGTTCAGGCATCGCATCCTCAGCCACCAAAGGGTTTACCTCATACAAATCATTTAACAACCAATTCAGATAAGTTTGTAAGCGAGTAATTGTTAAATTACCCGGCATATTTGTTATGAGGAAATTATTATTTACTGAAAAATAATAATGGTTTTTATAGATTGCCTCAGCATTCACGACACTGCTATTTAGATCAGCAATTGTGAAATGTTTCTTAGAAAACAAGGTGCCATCAATATGCTGAACATTATTTCCCAAAGCTACTCTTAGCATAGTGCAGAAAATAGGATCTCCAGTAGAGCTATTTTTTGCAAAATCAGATATTAAATCTTCTTCTTTTTGCGGATCTTCTGCATTGAGAAGCATACGCCTTTCATTAACCGCTATAGATGTTTGTAGCTTGACTCTTAATTTTTCACCCAGATCCGATTGTTTTTTATTAACGTCTGAATTAATTATTTCAAATGCACGTAATTTTGCGATAGCCATTTTGAATCCCCTAAATATCTAACCCCCGATCAAAGTGCTGCGTCGGGTTCGCAGTTTTATTTATCCAGCCAACAAAAAATGATTTGAGGGTTTATTCCCCTGAATACTTTTCTAAAAATTCATCTATCCATCCTTGTGCTACTCCAAGATTGGTTATGTCAGTCAGCTTTAGATTAGTCTCTTCTGCTTCGTTAAAGCCTTCAATAATAGCTTCGAAGATATTTGCTTCACTAATGACCTCGTGCGCCATTTCCGCAGCGTCATAGCTTTGTTTGGCTTTTTTAAGCGAGGCTATTTGTTTATCAATTCCTGTGCCAATTTTATCTAATGCCAATTTAAATTCTTGACGACTAATCGTTAGTGCGGTTTTGGATTTATTAAGTGTTGCGATCATTATGTTTTCCTTCTTCAACTAACTTAATAATTTGTTCATTGCTATAAACAGAAACAAATCTTGTACTTCCAATTTCTGTTGCTAAGATTTTTACATCTGGGGCAGATAGAGAAATTTTTTCATTATTGGTAGCAGCTTCAATAATTTGATTGATAGATAGTTGAGAGTTGTCCATTTAATTTCCTTAATAATTTAATTATCCGGCACGCCATATTTGACGGCCCATTACTTTAAAGTTTTTGCCATTCTCTTCTGTCACCAACTTATCTCGATACTTTTCATTAAGACTATGAAGAATTAAGGAGCCGTCAGCTTCTTTGAATATCTGCTTAATCATTCCCTCGCCAGCAAGATAGACGGCATAGATCTCACCATCAATAATATTTGTTTGGGAAAGGTTGATACCCACCAAATCACCATCTTTAATAAAATCAGCCATGCTGTCACCTTTGGCTTTTATTATTTTCATGGTCTGTTCTGTGACATTTTTATCTTTTAAAAAAGAAGGTGGAAAGGGAATTTTTCCATTTATAGCATCGAAGTGAAATTCAATAGATTCACCCTCACCACATGAAAAATTCGCTTCAACTACCTCGATCCAAACAAAATGATCACGAATGTCATCATTAACAGCTACTGTTTCCAACACTTGGTCTGCATGAAAAGAACCAGAAAATTCCCCGGTTAAAAGCCAATGAGAAGTAGTTTTTAATGCTTTGGACAAGGCCTCAATATGTTTTGCGCTAGGGTTATTACTGCCATTCACCCAACCGGAAACCGTTCCTCGGGCCGCACCAGTGGACCGCATTAAGTCTGCTTGTGAAAGATTAAGCTCAGCCATGCGTTGTTGAATTCGGTCTGATACAGATTGGTACATGGGAAAAATCTCGCTTATTTGTGTTCAAAATTATGAACAAATAAATTGACAATTACCTGAACGTATAGTTCAATTAATAAAACTAATTAGTTCAGGTTTTTGAATATGACTGTTGATCAGCTAATCTCTTTTTATGAAGTAAAAAATAAGTCACAACTAGCCCAAAAAATTTCTGCTGCTCGTTCAACTATAACGCTGTGGGAAAAAAACGGTATTCCACCACGCACCCAAGCATCATTTGAAATTTTGACACGTGGCGCATTAAAGGCCGACCGAAAAGCACTTTCAGCCTAGGAATAATCATGACTAGAAAAAAATCAGAGTCTCTACTGACTCTCGGGAAAAAAACTGTGTGTATGCCAACACATTTGCCCGAACAGGTAGCGGAGCATATTGCGAAAGAGGCATATGAACGTGGTTGGTCAAATAGCCAGTATTTAAGGTGGTTAGCCATGTTGGATATGAAGCGCTGTGAAGATGATAAGAATCTTATGTCACAGGTAACAGGAATACCGAGAGAACGCTTTGACTTATTCGAACAAAAGGAACAATCCGAACGGATCGACTATTCAGACAAAGAAAAAGCCTGATTTACGAGATCAGGCTTTTTAAGTGTTTCAATCTCTGGAGATTAAAACGATGAATTCAATTCCGCAAATTCAGCCTAATAATACCACACAGCCAGTGACCATGTCATCAGTGGAACTTGTTGAATTTATTAACAATCACCGCAAAGAAGTTGCAACTGCAGAAAAGCCATATGTCGAACTTCGTCACGATAGTTTTATGGTAAAGGTACCTAAGGTTTTGGGTGAAAATCAATCTCCAAAATTTATTGGAAGTTACCAGGACGGGCGTGGTCGTACATATCCATGCTACCGCTTTCCAAAACGTGAATCCTGTCTCTTGGCCATGTCATACAGCTATGAGTTACAAGCTCTGGTTTTTGACCGTATGACTGCCATGGAAGAAGCACTCAAACAATCCGTTGCACTACTTCCAGACTTCACTGATCCCGCTGCTGCAGCACGTGCCTGGGCAGAACAATTTGAAGCCAAGCAATTGGCACAACAGCAAATTGCCGAGTTAGCACCTAAGGCTGAAGCACTCGACACCATAGCGGACACCACCAATACCTACTGTTTACGGGACTGTGCGAAAACCATCGGCATCCGTGAATCCGATCTAATCAAACTTCTGATAGACAAAAAATGGATCTATCGAGATGCGGATCGCAAGCTGCAGCCGCATGCTCAATACGTTTTGAACAAGGTATTCACCAATCGTACGTCACCAGTGATCGTGAATCGCATTGATGGGAAAGAACGCGTTTTCTTACATATGCGCGTTACTGCATTTGGTCTGACCCGCATTACTGGGTTGGTCAACAAAAATAGAAAGGTAGCTGCATGAGTTTAGACGCAACCACCTGGGCATGGAAAGTGCGCCAGAAACAAAAGCCTGGCGGAAGTACTAAACCTCTTAAGCGATTAGTCCTTCTGTCACTGGCTGACCGAGCAGGTGAAGATCACTGTGCTTATCCGAGCGTTGCACGTCTGGTGGAAGATACAGAGATGGATCGCAAGACTGTGCTTAAGATTATTGATGAGCTGATTCAGGATGGATTGATCGAAGATACTGGTGAAAGAAAGGGCAGAACCAAGCAGGTTAAAGTCTATCGTTTGGTCGGTGTTAATGGCCGTGAAACAGTCCCAACAATGGAATCCTTTGACGCTGAAACCGAGGGTTTAAAGGGTACCAATATTGGAACAGTCCCAACAACGGAACAGTTCCAACGTTCCGCGGAAAGAGTCCCAACGTTCCGTGGAAAGAGTCCCAACGTTGGGACACGGAATCTTTCAAAGAATCTATCAATAGAATCTAAAAATAAAAAATCATGGTTTTGTTTTAACAAACTTCGTGAAGAAATATTTTTGACCGATGACAGTATCGATTTTGAAATCATCGTGGATTCAAAATGGATTGAACGTGAAAAACGTGCCTTTGAAAGTTACAACGCTGAAAAACCAATGAGCGATGAGCTGATGATTTATCACTTCGCTGACTGGGTGATCAACGCATTCAAAAACAAATACTCGAGTAAACCGAATTCTGAAAAACCTGCAGGTACGAAATACCAAAGCCAGCACCTTTCTGAAAAACAGATTTTTGTATTCGCTGAAAAACTTTCACACCACCCAGAGTTCACAAGCAAGTTCAGTGAACCAGGTGAGACTTACGAAAAACTTGCTGCCCGTATCGCCGTGAAACTCAAAGATCCGGCCCAGGCCAAGAAGTGGGAAGGTTATTTAAAACAGGTTGGATTTAATGGGGATTTACCTGATATCGCTGCATAACACAGGCAGATTCAGGATCTCTATCAAAAATTAATTAAGCATCTTCGAGGGGAATTGAGATGACTTTACAGCACATAGAAGCACAAAAAGCAGCACGTTACGTGGGGAATTGTTCAGAGAAGCAGGCGCAACGTCGTGCACTGGATGAAATGCTAAAGGGGTACAAGGGGAAGATCACTGAGTTACCAGGGCCAAACTTTAAACCGCGTCCCGTTCACCACCATTGTGAAGATCCAAATGAGTTTTGCGGTCTGATCAAATTAAGCCGAATCAAGAACTGGTTCAATGCCGGCACTAAAAACCTGTCACGTCGCAAGATGATTTTAAAGTTTGTGGATATGACTGAAGACCAGGTGTTGTATATCACCTTGCCAGCCAATGAGCAGAGCCTTAGTAACCGTGAGTACCGCAATATTATGAATGCGATGCCACTGGTTGAAGCAGAAGAACAGCGTTTGTTAGCTGATATGACCAGACCTTTGCTGGATCGCCAGCCTGCTGTTCACCAGTCAGCTTTTGATTTTGGGGATGTGTCGTGAAGAACAGATTTTATTTAGCGTGTTTCCGGGACAATGTTGGATCAAATGTTAGTTTTCAGTGTAAAGAATTTAAAGGGTATCACACTGATATTGATCAGGCTCATGAATGCACCCTTGAAGAAGCACAATGGGAATTTAATCATGCCCGAGAGTATGACTTGCCGTTATCCGCTGATCATGTTGATGCATTAGCGGTCTGGAAGGTTGATCATCAATACATTCCAAATAAGACCCAGCCATTCACAGATATTCACAACACATATGTGGCTTTTGAAGAGGGTATCTGGGATGGAAACGATGTGTATTGGTTAATTTCAGAGAATCAAAACACTTCTACTGACTTTGACCAGGCCTACGTTATGGGCGCAGAGAAAGCGAAAAAATTAAGCTCTCGTTTTGTTGTGATTCCCTTTGATCTGGCAAACAAATCTAAACGCAGAACTTTTGATTTTAGAAAAGTAGATAAACGCACGATGGTCCAAGGTGCAGGATTAATAACGCCTATACACCTAAAAAAAGCAAGTCGGAGAAATCCGAATCCAATGACACGCTTCAACTGTCCTGAATGCGGAAAAATTAACTGGCAGCACAATCCTTATGACTTTGATGGATGTAATCACTGCTGTCATGGCTGGAGCGGGGTTGTATGAAAGATCTAAACAAGACATTGCTGTTTATTTTTATGTTGATCGGGGCTGCTTTGGTGAGATTAGGGGGTGGGGTGTGAATAACGATTCCAATATTGCCCGGGCTATGTGCCTGGTACCACATCACATGATGCTGGCTTTCATGCAGGGCAATCACAATAAAATTATCGATGATAATGCCTACTGGAACATGCTGGGTACTGCATGGAAAGCTGGTGGCTGTTTTAAAGATCAAAACGATTGGATGGTGATGTTTCGCAGTAAACGCAGAAACCGTCAGAAAATTATGAAAACCAGCGAACGTCGTGAGTTTGCACGGTTGCCTAAAAAGTTGAAGGCATACCGGGCCTATGCGGATCCAATTGAAATTGAGCAGTCAATTTGCTGGAGCTTGGATAAAAAGTTTGTTGAGCGATATGCCAAGGCGAAAGACCTGCAGATTGCAGAATGCACGTTTAACCGTGATGACGTATTTGCTTATTTTAACCGTCGTCAGGAGTCTGAAATTCTGGTGTGGAGGAATGAACCTTGAACCATCGTGAATTGTGCGAAGTCGGCGCTCGATTTTTAAAGCGTCCTGAATCTGCAAATGGCCATGGCTGTCACTTCACTATCGTTGAGGCAGCATGTTATGGGGAAAACCCGGATGTGTTTGGTGTGCGTCATGGTTTAAATCGAAATGGTATGGGGACATTTTTACTTGAAGCTAAGACAAGTCGCTCTGACTTTCTGGTAGATAGAAGCAAACCTCATCGTCTTAATCCAGCACAGGGTATGGGTAAATATCGTTATTACATTTGCCCAACCGGTTTAATTAAGCCTGAAGAACTCCCGGAAAAATGGGGCCTGATCTATGTCAGCCCTAAGGGGATTTGTAAGGTAGTTGCTGGTGTCCTGGCTGTGCCAAAAATTAAGAGACTCAACCCATATAGCAAAAAAAATGAAAGCTGGCCGGACCATCGAAAAATTGAAGAGAATCTTGAATTAATGGCCTTTGAAGAAAGAAATATTCAAAACGAAATGAATCTTCTGACTATGGCCTTGGCCAGATTAAAGGATCCAGAGCAGGTTCTCTACATGCAAAGGAATTATTCAAAACTTGAAATGCATAACCAAACCTTAGAACGAAAAGTACGAAGTTTGGAAAGAGAAATCAGCCTTTCAAACGCTTCAAATGTTTTATCAAGAAATTAGATGAAAAGAATTACTTGATCTTTTTTCAGACAGCAAGACGTTGCCGTTCCATATAGCGTTACATGATCAGACCACGAAGAAATATGAAAATCCAGATTAAGGGGAGCAACATGCGTCATAAACCAAATTCTTTACATTTTGCATTGACGGCTTCAGGCATGTATTTCAACTTTGAACGTCGTGTTATGGCGGCTCTCAAGCTCACCACTGAAAAGGCAGTCACAGGGCTGCCAGAAGTCAAAACTTTGGATGAACTCATGGCAGAAAATACCGGGCTAGTTTGTGCCTGGGATCTGGCTGCTGAATAAATAGCCTATGCCAGCGGTATTGACTGATCGGGAACTTCGGAAAGCAGGCTTGGGGCACTTATGCGCCAAGCCTGCACCCGATCCGAAAAAGAAAACCCCAAAATACAACAACACCAAGACTGAAAAAGATGGTCTTAAGTTTGATTCAAAGAAAGAGGAACGTCGCTACACCACTTTAAAAGCCATGGAACGTAACGGAATTATCCAGGATTTAAAGATGCAGGTTTCCTTTGTACTGGCACCTAAGGTGAGATTCAGCAATGAATCACGGGCTAAACCAGAGCTACGTTACGTTGCAGACTTTGTTTATATGCGTAATGGCCGGCAGACTGTGGAAGACGTTAAGAGTGAAGCAACACGTAAAAAAGATACTTATCGTATTAAGAAGCACTTGATGATGTCGGTGCATAGCATAGAGATTATTGAGGTTTAAGGGGGAGACATGGCTGAGCGCAAGAGACATACAGACGCAGAGCAGAACGATGAAAAAAAGTCATCGACTATTATGATTTTTGAAGCATGTGTGGATCTGCATAACCAGGGGCAAATTATTACACGTGAAACTCTGCAGATTGCATTGCCACATCTTACCCGGGGGCAGATTGACGATCGCTTAAGTTATCTGGTGGATACCAATCAGGTAAATCGTGTTGAACGTGGCGTTTATATGCCGGTGCAGCAGCATCGTCCTGCACGCATGATTACCAAGACAGTGCTTAATGACGGTACGGTAAAGATTGAAATTGGTGATGATATTGTGCTGACCTTAACACCTAAAGAAGCACGGGATTTTGGCTGTTTAATGGTAAGTGATGCCATGCAATACAGCAATATTGAGATGGGTCGTAGCATGAACTATGTCACCAATAATATTGCCACTCAGGTAGGAAAGTTAGCGCGTAGTATTGAACGAATCCATGAAGCTAAGATTCAAGGAGGGCTGTTTGATGGAAATGGTGCATAAGTTGCCTATCACTCAGGTATAGGAACAGACGTCATGCGACACAAGGTTTTTTGTTAATAATGTCATAAAGTATATAAGCTCACATAATTTTGATTATGGTTACCTTTAGAAATTACTAAGTAATTTATGTTTCTTGTATATTTGAAATATTTAACATTAGACTACTTAAATCGCTTTTACCCTTTGAATCTAAAGCCATAGCTATACTTGAAATATCATTTTTAGTTCTATTTTGACTTAATTTAAATTTTCCAACTAAGTCTGTAATCTCAATTTCTATCCCCACAATATGTTTCATTCTTTCACTAATAAAATCATATGGTGCATCTGTCATTTTCCAAGGAAAATCTTGATTAGACTCATGTTCTCTAGTAAGACGGGCTAGAATCCCTCTTAATAATTTTTCATCTTCAATAATTCTGGCTTTACCTTTTGCATGAATAACTACGTAATTCCAAGTTGGAACAACTTTATGATGTTCAAATTTTCCTACATACCAATTAGGAGAAATATAAACATCATCAATGCTAAATATTACAAGTACGTCGGAATCATTCTTTAAAACTTCGGCTAAAGGATTCTGTCTCGATATGTGAGCCAGTAATTTACCAAAATTGCCTTTATCAGACACTACCTCAAAAGGAAGATGATTAGCATCTAACTCACCATTCGAATATGTTACGACACAACCGAAAGGATATTTTTTCACTAAATCATGAAGAAGATCTACTCGTCTTTCTTCAAAATGAGGGGGTAAGTACATTAGATTCTTTCTATAATTTTGAGATTGTATTAAATCAAATTAATGTAACTGAAGGTTGATTATCAACCCCTATTTAATATAGAAGACTGCCGGTAGAAATTAATTTTAAGGAATTGGCTAAATGTAAATTACATATAGCCATTAAAACTTAATTTCTAGGTATAACACCAATATCCTTTAGACATTTATCGAGACGGTCATCCTTAAGAATTTGTCTCATCTCAATACCATATCTAGAATTAATGTATTCCCCCTGGAGTATTTTTATTTCACCAAAGGAACTAAGTTCTGTCGTAAAAAGAAAAAATGGTTTATTACCATTAAACTTCCTCGTATCTCCAATTATCAATTGAATTTTATCTTTGTACTCTTTAGGACAACGAGGACCAAATATCACTCCAAGTATGGAGTTTGGATCGTGATACAGAATTCTATCCCTTGATGAGGGAGTAGAGTCTTCTATATGAGCATGCCTAATAGATTCAATTTCTATTGTGGTGAGTAATCTATATTCTTTTTCATAATCCCAGAAAGAATTTTTGATTAAACAAGAATCAAGTAAAACATTATTCTTATCAATTGCTGATTGAAGCAATGGAATACACTTATTCTTATTTAAGTATTTAACCTTCTTGTATTCGTATACTTCTGATTGATTTATCGGCGTTTGATAATGATGACGAAGCTCCAAAGTATTATCTTCTAAGGCATTGTAGATAACTACACAGCCTCTAAAACCTTCAGCATAATGCGCCCACATCATTGGCTCCAAAGGGTTTTTTGAGAAAGAGGCACTATAAACTCTATGATTTAAAGCTTTGCAAAGTTTATCTAATAATATTGTAGGAAGAAATTCAAATATGCTAGCACTGAAAGTTTCTTTTTCGATATCAGTTTTTTTATAGGTAATAAAGATTTTTTTTAATTCTTCTTTATATTTATCTATTAATATCTTTAAATGACTTATATCTAATATTGCTTCACCTTTAAATAAATTATTTAAACTTTCTTTAAGTGTTTGGTTTGTTATATCAAAATATTTAGATAATTCCCAATTTTCAAAAACACGCCCATTCATACTGGATTTCAAAGAGAGAACGTCCCCCCAATACTGCGCATTATCTTCGAAAAAGTATTGAACTTTCAAATCATGAGGGTCATTGAGTTCAGAAGTTTCAGAAAAATAGATCTCATTGTATCGAATCGCTTTTTCGAAAAAGATGTTGGACCGGTAATATTTAAAAAAAGTCTTGTATTTCATGTAAGTGATGAGTCTATATCTAGTTTTTTTAATTGTATTATCTTAGTAAAAATTTTGAAATGAATTCTAAGTACTTCTCAACCACTCCTGTGGCATCGTGGAACATATCAAGCCTGTACGCACTGCGTAAAACTGTAGGGTTCGACAGTACGCACTGCGCACTCCCATCATCACCTTGTAAGCAAAGGTGGTGTGATGTCAGAGAAGAAAACAGCTCCTGATTGGGAACGTATTGAAATCGAATATCGTGCAGGCGTGCAGTCTATAAGGCAGATAGCACAAGCCTTTGGCGTGTCTGATGGTGCTATTCGTAAGCGCGCAAAGACACAGGAATGGACCCGCGATTTAAACGGCAAGATCAAAGCAAAAGCCGAAGCAATAGTACGCACTGAGGTGGTACGCACTGAGGTACGCAACTCACCTGAATATAAAGCCACTGAAAAAGAAACCATTGACGCAAATGCCAATCTGATCGCCTGCATCCAGATCAATCAGCGTAAAGATATCCAACGTGCCCGAAATTTATGTATGGGTCTGTTCGATGAACTTGAGCACATGATCGGACTGGACAACATTGCACTGCTCGATGACTTCGGCGATGTCATGCGCAAGGAAGATGATAAAGGCCAGGACAAATTAAACGATCTGTACATGAAGATCATCCAGCTGCCGAACCGGGTGAAGTCGATGAAAGATCTGGGCGACACGCTCAAGACTTTGGTTGGTCTGGAAGTGCAAGCCTATGGCTTAGATAAAAAACAAGAAGAAAAAGCTGATGACCTGACTGCATTGATCAATCGAATTGCACAAAGCAACTCATCCACATTCCAGCCTGTAGCACATGACCCTGAGTTCGATAATGAAAATGGGGACGCTACGTGAATAAGACGACCAACGACCCACATCAAAATCATTTCATGCACGTACGTGCAATAAAACTGCACCATGATTGTGCAAAAGTGGTGATTATATGATTTATAACAACCACTTAGCGGAACTGCCCACAAATAAAGAAGAACTGGAAAGATGCCTTGCTGACCCGCAATGGCGTATTTTTTCCGGCTGTCTATATAAGATCAAAATTAAGGGTGATGACTTTAAGGATGAGCTGGGTAATGTCATTGAAGCCGATACCTTTGAGCTGCCATTTAAACCAAACGCTGCACAGATCAAATTTTTAAATCGGTTGTGGCACCGCAACATCATCCTAAAAGCACGTCAACTCGGTTTTACTACGCTGATCTGTATCTTGTGGCTGGATCATGCACTGTTCAATGCTAACCAGAACTGCGCCATTATCGCTCAGGACTTGCCGACGGTTTTCAGTATCTTCAAGGACAAGATCAAGTTTGCTTATGACAACCTGCCAGATGAAATCAGAGCACGCTTTCCTTTAAAAGCTTATAACAAGTCAGAAATTGAGTTTGGCCACAATGGATCGAGCATCCGTGTAGCGACCTCATTCCGTTCCGGTACCATCCACCGCATGCTGATTTCAGAGTTTGGTAAGATCTGTGCGAGTGATCCGGCTAAAGATGATGAGGTGATTACCGGTTCGATCCCAACTGTACCTACCAATGGTGTGCTGGTGATTGAATCCACGGCGGAAGGTCGTAACGGATCATTCTATGCAATGGTTCAGGCAGCACAGACCAACTACTTACTGCGCAAAGTCCTTACTTCCAAAGACTATCGATTCCATTTCTATGCCTGGTGGCAAGAGCCGAAGTACCGGATTGATTCTACACAAGTCACTATTTCAGCCAGAGATCATGAAGAACTGGATGAAGTTGAGCTGATCGTACGCCAGAAAATGGGGATCAAGATGCGCCTCGATCCTGATCAGCGTGCCTGGTATGTGCTGACACGGGACAATGACCTTCGTGGTGATAGTGCCAAGATGTGGCAGGAATACCCATCATTCCCGGATGAAGCATTCCAGGTGGCCAAAGACGGTAACTACTATGCCAAGGATATGCTAGCACTGCGTAAACGTGGTGGTATTGGCCAGATTGAAGTATTGGATGTACCAACTTATACCTACTGGGATATCGGGAATCACGACGGCTGTGCAATCTGGTACCAACAGGTGATGAATGGCCAAGACCGTTTTATTCGCTACTACGAGAAACATGGCCAAGATCTAAGACACTATGTAGCAGAGATCAAGTCACACGATTACATCTACCACACCCACTTCCTGCCACATGATGCAGCACACCAGCGCTTAGGTGACTTTAACAAGTCAGTCATGGAGCAGCTGGAAGAACTATTACCAGGGCATAACTTTGTCATTGTGCCGCGTATTACCCAGCTGATCCATGGGATTCAGTCCACACGTAAGCATCTAAAGAATGCCTGGTTCGATAAAGACGGCTGCAAATTGGGTATTGAGCGTATCGAAGGCTATCAGAAGAAATTCTCCAAAGCAGATAAATGCTTCATTGATCAACCGAACAAGGCCAATGGCTGTTCCGAAGGTGCTGATGCTTTACGTCAATGGGCACAGGCCAAGGATGCAGGGATGATCGAAGACATAGCAGACATGACGAGCCGTGTAGGGTTCGCAGAAGAAGAACCAAAACGCCAAGATAACTACAACGATGAGCCAGTCGACTGGCGACTAATGTAGAACAGGTAGCAGCATGCAGAATGATGAAAACTCAGTGACTGATACGCCAGAAGTTATAGATGAAATGGCATTGAACCTCCAAGAGCTCAATGAGATCCATGACGAGATAGAGCAGCAACCACACTGGCGTACGACTGCAGATAAAGAAATGGACTATGCCGACGGCAACCAGCTGGACAGTGAATTACTGACCCGGATGAAGCTGATCGGCATTCCTCCTGCCATTGAGAATATGATTGGTCCTGCATTGCGTGCCATTGAAGGTCATGAGTTGGAAACACGGACAGACTGGCGTGTGACACCCAATGGTGAGCCTGGTGGACAAGATGTCGCAGATGCACTGAACTATAAATTGAATCAGGCTGAGCGACTATCTAAGGCAGATAAGGCATGTAGTGATGCATTCCGGCCGATGATTGGCTGTGGTATCGGTTGGGTCGAAGTCAAACGTGAAGCAGATCCGCTCAAGTATCCATATCGCTGTGTTGCGGTGAACCGTAATGAAATCCATTGGGATATGAAAGCCCAGGAAGATGACTTGAGTGATGCACGCTGGTTGCGTCGTAATCGCTGGGTACATCCGCAGCGTCTTAAGATTGCATTCCCTCAGCATAAAGAACTGATAGAGACAATTGGCCGACACGGTGCTTTGTGGTGGCAGCATGACAGCATGATTGATGGTGGTAACTCTACCGGTCTGCGTAATGCCTGGGGAGATGCTCAGGCCTGGTCTAAGACCGAACGTTTCTGGTTCGATCAGGCTTCTAAAGAGATTAATGTCTCAGAGGTCTGGTACCGTCGTTGGGTAGAGCTGACCATGTTGCGCTTTGATGATGGCCGGATCGTTGAGTTTGACGAAAACAATCCAGCACATATTTATGCTGCAGCAAATGGTTATGCGATTCCTGAACGTGCACCAGTGGCTAAAATGCGTCGTAGCTATTGGATGGGACCACATTGTCTATATGATGGGCCGACACCATATCCGCATGAAAGTTTCCCATATGTCCCGTTCATAGGATTCCGTGAGGACAATACCGGCATTCCATATGGCTTTGTACGAGATATGAAGTACAGCCAAGACCTGATTAATTCAACACAGGCTAAACTGCGCTGGGGTTTAAGCTCGGTACGTGTGACCACAACACGTGGTGCATCTCAGATGACCCGTGGCCAGATTATGCAGCAGATTGCACGACCAGATGCATACATTGAACTGAATCAGCAGCACATGGCCAAGACTGGGGCAAAGTTTGAAGTTGAGCGTGACTTTGAATTGAATCAACACCAATTTAAGTTGTTGGAAGATAGCCGGATCTCAATTGAGCGTACCAGTAGTATTACTTCAGGCTTTCAGGGCCGTCAGGGTACAGCAACCAGTGGACGACAAGAGCAGCTGCAGATTGATCAGTCTAACCAGGCATTGCGTAAAATCATGGATCACTTTAAGGAATCTCGAACCCTGGTCGGTGAGTTATTACTTTCTATGATTGTAGAAGATCTGGGCAGCAAGGAAGAAGTCGTGGTGATCGAAGGTGATGCGATTACTGCAGAGCGTCGTGTGCATATCAATAAGCCTGAGACAGATCCAATGGGTTATACCTATCTGTCTAATGATGTACAGCGTACCCGGATCAAAGTCATTCTTGAGGATGTGCCAAGTACCAGTGGATTCCGTGCACAGCAGCTTGCAGCCCTGTCCGAAGTTACCAAGTCATTGCCACCGAATATCCAGCAGACGATTCTACCATACCTTATTGCGCTTACAGATACGCCGTTTAAGCGTGACATCATTCAGTCGATCCGTGATGCGGTGGATGCGTCGACACCAGAGAAAGTGGAACAGCGTATTAAGGATGCTGTGGCTCAGGCACTGAAAGAATCTGGCAATGAGATCAAGCTACAAGAACTGCGCTTGAAAGAGCGTAAGACAGAGAGTGATATCAAGTTGGTGGATGCTAAAGCTGTACAGACAGGCGTTCAGTCACAATACAGTGCAGTTCAAGGAGCAGTACAAGTGGCTCAGGTACCACAAGCTGCACCAATTGCCGATATTATTATGCAGGGTGCTGGGTATCAGCGACCTAATCCAATGGGTGATGATCCGAACTTACCTATCCCTGGTGAAGTAGCAGCACGTGATATCCGTTCACCATATCTGGAAGGGGAAGGTGCTCAGATCGGGAGTGAAGGTATTGCCGAGATGCAAGTACAGCAGAATACATCACCAATGAACCCACCGGTACCGCAGCAGCCATCTACTGGGTTGCAAGGAATTGAGACGGCGCGGACCAGTGATAATCTTGGTTAAAAGATAGCACAGCTGAAGGATGAGCCTGCTTCAGCTGTAAATCCCGTTTATTTGTTAAGCTGTTTTGTCAGCTTATAAATCTTCCAAACTCTGATGCAAATTGATGCTATCGCTTTAACAGTCATAGTATGGGGATCTACCACAGCGCACAAATCAATAATCAGATTACTGACATGCCACAAGAGGAGTAAAAATTTCAAAAGAAATTACCTATAACAGGTTTTACTCAATATTGTGTATTAGCCTCCGCTGTGACCTCCGCCTGAAGACTTCGGCGCCAACTGTTTATTTCTAGGTTCCATGTCGGCGAAGTCATTTTATATGGCAACAATATAAATGCAAGAATATTTCATAATACTAAAGTATTAAATTTATTGTACTTTTCATTGAAATTGTGAATTTACACCATATATTGATTTTTTAATTTTGATAAAAGGTTATACATGAAAACTTTCGAAGAGTTTCTGGCAGAACAAATAGATGAACCAGAATATTTTTTAATTGAGGTTCCTGAACAGATTCTGAAAACACTTAGTATTGCTTTAGAAAGCCAATGGCAACCATATGACAATAAATGGAGTTATAGAGTCGATCCAGCCGATCCAAGCTTACCTCTACAAAGACATGTGCATATAGCCCAAAAAAAGCATACTTCTAGTAAAACCAAACAAGTTTCATGGAATAAGGATGGAACTAGACATGACAAAAAATCTTTCAATGACACCGTCGGGCAAACTAAAAAAGTGAGAGAAATTGCAAAAAAAGTTTTAGGTTTATCTTCCTCAATTAACCTCGAAAGCATTGAAAATACGACAGAAGACAAATTATTACTCGAGTGCTTAATTGATGATCAAGAAATCAAAATATTACTTATTCAGTAAGTTTAATTGAATACCATCTAACCGCCTTCTTTTTGTACAGCATAACGTAAACCGCCACAGCATCATCATCCTCATAGTCTTTGAGATGATGATGCACATGAAAAAAATAATTCTTCTGATCCTTCTCAGTTTGCTGGCCTTTTCATTAATTCTCTATCGAGTGGAACGCTTAGGTCTTGCTGCGGTCGTCATTTCCTTGACGATCTGCGCCCTGATCATCATGGCTGCGTCGTACCTGATGGATCATGCATATATCAAAGACATCAATTCTAAAGATCACCATAAATAATTCACCAGGAGACATTCATGTCGCATACAGATGAACAGATGGAACAAGAGATTCAAGACAAAGGTTTGGAAGCTCCACGCGTCACACTTGATCAGATCAAAGAAATGATGAAGCGTGTGCAATACGTCTTTGATCAACCAGAATTTACGACCTCTACATTCGCTCATGCATTTCTAGATGGTGATTTCTATTTAGCAACTGGCCATACCGCTTGTGTATCCAAAGAAAACTTTGATGTGTCGCTTGGTATTAAATATGCCCAAGAAGAAGCGGAAAAGAAGACACAAGATAAATTATGGGAACTGGAAGGATACAACCTGTATCGTAATCCGATGATGGAATGCAGCAAAGCATGTGGCGAATCGCCAATTCATTTGGTCGAACTGAAAGAACCATTCGACCATTTGCAATATGAACAAGATATGATCGATGCACATAACAAGTTGCAGCCGTGGGAAAAGATTCCGACGCTGAAGATATTGCCATTGATCGGTCCAGTAACGTTTGACTTCAAAGAAACATTGACCAGTGACCAGTTGGATTATTGGCAATGTGTGATTACAGTGAATATTTTGGAAGAAGGTGATACACCCAGTCCACAAATCATAATGAATGGCATCACCGAAGTTGTGGCATTTGATAGTGCGATTAGCATGCTTAAAGAAATGGCTTATAAAAATGAATGGGTGCTTGGTTGAGTTATAACAACGTTGGTGTCATTGGCATACCATTCAAACTTTCTGCATTGACCATGGCTATAGCTGTGGCCTTTGCAACTCAGCCAGAGCAGGAAGATGAGCCGCACTGGTTGGATGTAGAGGAAGGGCCACTTTGCGAACGCTTTGATAACTTCCTCAATAGCTGGACTAATGATACTGAGTTCACTATTGAACATGAGTCATCTGATGCACTGGATTTGTACTGTATGACAGCCGATGGTATTCCGTTCTCATTCCGTCGTATAGAGGACCGTTATAGTCTGCTATTCGATAATGAATCGGAAACGATTCAGCAGGAAACCTTCGAGTTTTTGTCGAGCAATTAAAATTTTTACCACTTTGATCTGTTTGTATTTTTTTTATACACCTCGTCGTAAACCGGCGACTTACTATAAATACATCGGGTGGTGTTGAGCATCGTTCGGTGAACAAGCCAAGGTTTGTTTAATCTCCATTGACGGTTCGGAAAGACGAGCATATTGATTGAATCCACAGCTGATGTGGTGGAGTGATGTAAGTAGCAACTGGGGCTAGACCGCAGGCAAAGCAGAACCACAAGAAATCGTTTGTACCGTGCGCTTGTCAATCAAAATGAAAGCTGACCGATAAGGACTACTCCCAATGTGTTTAGTGCCGTAAAGAGGTTTTCTGACAGCCTGGAAAGACAGGCAAACCCATCTGATGAGCTTGTGAGACTCAAGCGAAACCGAAAGGTCATGGGACAGCGCACCATTGTAGCGTAGGTGATAAAAAGCCATGCAAGCGATGAGGACTGCCGAAGGGATGTGCGACGTACTTCGGATGGCATAGCACAGTATTGACCGATAAGTTTTTCAGTTTGAATGAGTCAAAAACGCCGCTATGGGCACAATAAAAACTGATGACAGCTTGGAAAGACAAGTAGAGCGTTGCTATCTCTTAAAACTACTGCCGGTTCCCCTCGATGTTATTCGTAGCATCTTGTGGGAACGAATCCTTGGCCACAGGCGGTGTGTGTGCTTTCGCTTCTTCCCTCAAGTTGCAATGCACAGTAGGTTCGAATCCTACGCTCAGGGCTAGATAACGCTGTGGGTTCTTACCCTTTTGCCCACCTTTCCCCAAGGGTGGGCTTTTTTATTAGAAAGCTCAAATTTGAGTTATGCTGTTATCTATTTGTTTACGTAACCTAAGACCTTTTCTTTGCCGGTCATTAATACATGAGTGGACATAATCGATATCAGGTCTACCAAGGATACAAACCAGTAGTCGGCAAATTAAATGCTGCATTTCTAGTATGACGTTAATTTGTTTTCCATCTGGCTGATTATTACTGTAGATGGCAAATCCAAGTGGTTCATCAAAAAATAATGCCTCATGCATAGTATCGTTACGGACTCTAGATATTTGTGATCCATTGCCAAGAAGAACAGCCCATTCTGGTATACAAATTCCAAACTGTTCGCACATCCATTGTATGCGTAAAGCATGAGGCATTCTATGATCGGGTTTTGGATCTGCTTTTCTCTCTATAAGTTTGTAACAGGTGTCCAGCCCCATATAAAGGTATTGAAACCGCTCAAAGGGTAGGTTATGCGGATATTGAGCTACAAATAATGCATGAATTGCAGCAGAAATTCGCTTTGTAGCACGAAAGCTATCACGTTCTGCTTCCAAATAGTCCAGCGCCAGTTCAATCGCGTCTTCAATAGTGCATTGTGATAGTACAAAGTCCACCAGTTTTCCTTTTTTGACTGGTGTCGCATCGAGAAACCCTGCCTCAGTAATAGTCAAACGCATGCCTGTGAAAAAAGATAAACACCAAACTATGAAATCAATATCTTCTATGTTGTCACTTGTATGGAGAGTGAGCTCATGGGTTTTGGGCATGCCAAATACACGAGCATTGTATGGACGATAGCTCGTTACCCCACTGAAATCTATATTTTGTTGGGCACCAGAATACATCCAATCTTTATGAATATCTGGATCATTCTTAACAGCAGCTACAATTTCCTGAAAGTTAGATAAGGTTTTAATTGAGAAACGTTCATTTTCAATATTTATAGACTCAGGGTAATAACCGAATTTAGCTGATACACCAATAGATTGTTTTATTGTCATAAAATGGATCTCTTATTGATTGTAAGTAACACCCTATTCGAATGGTGCAATTATTAAATTAGTAGAATAATAAGTTATACTAAAATCTTATATAACTCAAAATATTAAGGTTAATTAGATGGCAATAAAACCAATTTCTGAAGAAGAATTTTCAGAAAACGTTATTAGAAGTTTTACTGGTCTAACGAAAGAGTATTCTTGGTATAAAAGTGATTCTTTGGATTTAGTTGGTGTAGTCGTAAAAGATACTATTGATAAGGATTGGGGGTATTTAGTATTTGCAAAAGATGAGGATAATGTTTATCGACCTCAGCATGTTGATGCAAGTCTTGCCTCACAGGTGAATGCTGAAACCGATTTATATGAAAAAATGCTAAATATAGAAAGAACAGGCAAAGTCACACATGAATTATATCAAAATCAAAAAGAAGTTCTTGATTTACCTAAGATTGAGATTATGTCTATTGATGATCATATAAAAGCATATTTTAAAAAACATCCAGAACAGCTATATAAACTCTCTCCTAGGAAATTTGAAGAACTTGTAGCAAGTATTATGAAAGATATGGGATTTGAGGTTGAGCTAACCCAAGCCACTAGAGATGGAGGACGAGACATTATTGCTTATATTCGAAATGGTCTCACGAGTTTTTTAGCACATATTGAATGTAAGAGATATGCCCCTGATAACAAAGTTAGTGTTGATATAATTAGAAGTGTCATAGGTGTGCATCATATGCGACACGCAAATAAAAGTGTCATTGTCACAACAGGATTTTATACGCAACCTGCTATTGAAGAGGCGAAATCATATGAGCACAGTTTGGATTTGAGAGATTTTCATGATTTAAAAGCTATGCTAGCTAGATACTAATACTTAACCGCCAATTGGCGGTTTTTTTATGCCTATCCCTAGCCCCTGTGTAGGGTTCGACCATCTATTGCCATATCCCAAATACTCAAGCCTACGTTGAGCAATCGACAGCAAGCGACTCTTAAAAGTCAGCACTTCACCTATATGCGGCTACAGCGATAAGTGGCAGGAAAGGCATGAGTAATACAGAGCATTTAACGACAGACATTAACGCGGATGCTGATCAACAGAATCTGGGCGCAAGCTTATTAGAAGCTGCGCTATTTGGCGAGACTGCAGAACCAGCTGCAGAAACAGGTAGTGTGCCAGCCACTACACCAGAAGACGTAAAAGCAGATGCAGGGACAACTTCACCTGATCCGGTACCGTCAGAACCTGTGGTAACACCGCCGGCCACTGAACCAACGCCACCAGTTGAAGAAAATGCGGAAAATTCTGTGGTCTTGGCAAAGGATGGTAAACACACCATTCCTTATGAACGACTGCAAGAAACCCGTGAACAAGTACAGCAGTATAAGCAGCAAGTGGAACAACTCACTGCACAGCTAGCAGCACAGCAGACACCTGGTAACACTCAGGTCGCACAGCAGAATGCAGCTGTAGCAGAGGCAGTCATTGAGGCAAGTGGAAACAATGCTGATGTGATGGCCATGTTTGGTGACTTCTCGGAAGAAGCGATTGCCAAGGGAGTCGAAGCACTGGTGAGCCAGCGTGTATCTGCACAAGTGCAGAGCATGATGGATGCAGCCCTTGCACCGTTCAAGCAGCAGCAACAGCTGAGTGCGGAACAGCAACACTTTGCTTATATCGGATCTGCACATCCTGATTATGAATCGATTCCAGAATCGCAAGAGTTTCAGGCATGGAAAGATGCGCAACCCAGCTTTATACGCAGTGCCTATGACGATGTATTGAATAAGGGTAATGCAGAGCAGGTGGTTGAACTCTTAAGTTTGTACAAGTCCCAAAACAATGTCAGTCCAAAGGTTGATACACCAGCGCCAACACAGGCCATGGTGGAGAAAGCCAAGCAAGCTGTACAGAACGCTCCATCCAAAGTACCGCACAGCGTGACGGATCTACCTGCAGGTTCACCTGCAGCATTATCCGCTGATGAACGTTTATCGAATTTAAGTGGGCCTGAACTTCTCGCAGAAATGGAGAACTGGTCGCCTGATCAAGTCGAAGCGTACATGAGCCGTCGTGCATAAATTTGTTAGTGGAGAATACCATGACTGATAAAACCCATGCCGCATACGGCGATAAAACCAATATGATGCAACAGTCCGTTGGACTTTTTGCAAAAAGCTTACGTCGTAAAAGCACGCTGAACAACCTAGTTGGCCCAATGCCAAAAGGTGAAGGCAGTGCAGAAGCGACTATTAAAAAACAAACTTCCAAACACATGCCGATTGTACGTGTTCAGGACTTGGGTAAAGGCCTGGGTGATGAAGTTACCTATAACCTGATCCAGCCAGTAAATGCTTATCCAATCATGGGTAGCGAATATGCTGAAGGTCGCGGTGTCGGCATGTCGATCGTTGAAGATCGTCTGCGTGTAGACCAGGCACGTTTCCCTGTAGATCTTGGTAACGTTATGACGCAGATCCGCTCACCAGTAGATTTCCGCCGTATGGGTCGGCCAATTGCACAGGACTTGATGGATCGCTATAGCGATATGTCTCTTTTAGTTCATCTGTGTGGTGCACGTGGTTTCGTTAAAAACGTGGAATGGCCAATTCCAACTGAAGATGATCCGAAGTTTGCCAAAATTATGGTGAACAAGGTTCTGGCACCAACCAAAAACCGTCATTTTATGGTCGATGGCCAAGGCGTTAAATCATTTACCACCAATGCTGGTGAAGCATCTCTGGCAACTACAGACCTGTTCACCCTGGATACTGTGGATTCAATGAAGCAGGTGCTGGATGACATGATCCTACCGCCACCGTGTATTAAGGTTGAAGGTGATGATGGATCGGAAGATTCGCCATTACGTGTATGGCTGGTATCTCCAGCACAGTACAACTGGTTCGCAAAACAGCCAAACTTCCGTCAGTTCGTAGCTGATGCAGTAGCGCGTGCATCGAATGCCAAGTTGCATCCGTTGTTCCGTGGTGATGTGGGTATCTGGAATGGTTTCCTGATCCGCAAAATGTCACATGCCATCCGCTTCTTTGCAGGTAATGCAATCAAGTATGCAACGAGCTATACCTCTGAAGCAGAAGCATCAGCGCTTGTACCTGCAAGCTTTGGTAAAACGCATGCGGTGGATCGTTCCATCATCTTGGGTGGTCAGGCGCTTGCAGAAGCATTTGCTGCACATAAAACCTCAGGTGTGCCGTACTTCTGGTCTGAAAAGGGTGATCTGGATCATGGCGATAAGGCCGAGCTTTTGATCGGAACAATTCGTGGCGTGAAGAAAATCCGCTTTGATGTCGATGTGGATGGCGATGGTAGCAACATGCAGTACACCGATCATGGTGTGATTGCGGTCGATACCGTAGTGAAGATCCAAGGCTAAGGCTGAAACAGGGCTGAGTGATCGGCCCTCCGTCAAAATTTAGGAGTATTTAACTCATGGCGACAATTAAATGTAAGAGCGGATTTGTGAATCGCTTCGGTGGTGCAGTGCCATACGGCAACGTGACAGCCTTTGTTTTCTCATTGGCTACGAATGCGGCAGGCGCAGTATTGGATTCCAATTCCGATGTGGCAGTGGCTTCAGGTGATGTAATCGAGTTGGGTTTATTGCCAGTAGGCTTCCGATTGGATGATGCGCAGGTGCTTATCAATACGGCGATGACCGAAGCTGTGACTGGTTCACTGGGCTTTAAATATGCCGATGGTGTGGACTCAAGCGAAGTACCGCAGGATGCAGCTTACTTTATTAGTGGCGGGGCACTGGCGACCGCAGCGCGTTTACGTGCAACAGGTACCAAGTTAGTGACTTTGCCAAAGCCTGCGATTTTAACACTCACCACGGGTGGTGCGGCCAATGCCAAAGCATCGGACATCAAGGTTGTGGTGTCTGGTGAATTGACTGGCCCGCGTTAAGTAAAAGTATAAAAACATGAAGTTTATGGGATGGATGATTTTCAGCGAGTCACCATCCCTTTTTTATATTTCACATGAGGAATCATTATGAAAATCGCTTTATTGGCAGCAATTGCACATGGAATGAATCTGGCATATTCCGCATCACTGGGCGATCAGTCTCATTTACCCTGGGAAGAAACCTCAGAAGAACTGAAAAAAAGTATTGAGTACGGCGTAAAGCTGCATTTAGAAAACCCGCATACCACACCTGAACAGTCACATGAATCATGGCTGGCACAGAAAGAGGCGGATGGTTGGGTCTATGGCGAAATCAAAGACCTTGAAAATAAAACCCATCCTTGCATCCTGCCATATGAGCAGTTGCCAGCAGAGCAGAAAACCAAAGACTATTTGTTTAAAGCGGTAGTGACTTTGCTTAAAGACCTGCCAGATCCTGATGACGTATCAGCATTGAATGGTGAGTTGGTTAAATTACAACTTCAGGTGACTGCACAGAAGGCCAAGCCTCAGTCTGGTAATGCTGCACCAGTTGCAGGTGTGACGATTGTTTATCAGGGACCAAAAGAACAGTTCCAAGATAACTTGTACGGAACCAAGTTGGTATTTAAACGTGGTGAATCACGTACGGTACCCAGCAATTATGCCAAGCAGTTCCTGAGTCATCCTGAATTTAAAGAAGTGGAAGCAGGTGATGCACCTGCAGCTGAAGGTACGGATGATACTGCAGCGATTCTGGCCCAGCAGGAAGCCCAGCAAAAGCAGGAGCAGGAACGCCAAGATCGTATCTTCAATGAAGTTGAGTCAATCAAGCAATTTGGTACCAAGAAGGCTGTGACGGATTACATCGAAGCGAACTACGGTGAAAAGGTAAATCCTAACTCATTCAAGCTCGATGAGCTGAAAGACAAAGCGATTGAAAAAGTACGTCAGTTTGGAGCGATCTAAATATGGACTTAAAAGAACTGCGTCGTCGATTTCGTGTTGAAGCCGGTGATTCGATACAACCATACTTCACCAGTGATGAAGATGTGGATGCATGGCTAAATGACGCAGTTCATGAGGCCTGTATTCGTGGCCGTCTTTTGCATGAAGCAGAGGATGCTACGATCTGCCGGATTCAAATTACAGCAGGGCAAGCACAGTACCCACTTGATCCGCGTATCTATGAGTTGACACACTTACGCTTTGATCTTGGCCATGGCCAATGTGAATGTGAAGTAAAGCTGGTTTCTGAGGAGATTCTGAGTCATCGCTATCACAGTAACTGGCGTACGAGAATCGGTGATCCAGAGCATGCGATTCAATCTGACACAGGCTTACGTCTGGTACCACGCCCTGAGCAAGATGGCACCTTGATCATTGAAGGTTATCGTTTGCCACTTGTCGATATGGTAGATGATACGGATCAGCCGGAAATCAATCAGGCACATCATGCACACCTGGTGCAATGGGCATTACATAAAGCATTTAGCGTTCCTGATACCGAGTTCATGGATCCAAACCGTGCCCAGATCGCAGAGTATAAATTTATTGACTACTTTGGTGATCGGCCTGATAGCAACTTACGGCGAGAGGTTCGAGAGGATTTTGAACATCATGTCACACTATTCTGGCCATAACTCCTTATGGCCCTTGTAGGGTTGGTCGAATCTAGCCCTACTTTCACATCATGAAGCCATGTTTTATTTAGTTGGATAATTAATCATGGCAAATACCCTCTATGACTTCGCACGTCAACGCTTCCTGGAAGCGCAAATTAACTGGTTGAGTGACGTGGTTAAAGTCATCCTGGTGGATACTGGTGCTTACACAGCACAGACAGCAGTTCACCAATACCTGTCCGATATTCCTACCTCCGCACGTATTGCCGGTCCTGTCACCCTGACAGCGAAAAGCACGACTGGTGGCGCAGCCGATGCAGCAGACGTTACCTTTACTGCGGTTTCTGGTGCATCGATTGAAGCCATCATTATTTATGTGGATAACGGTGCAGAAGCAACCTCACCACTGATTGCCTATATTGATACCGCAACCGGTCTGCCAATCACCCCGAATGGTGGTGACATTATTGTCACTTGGGATAACGGCTCTAACAAAATCTTTAAGGTTTAAGGCTTACGTTTACCGTTTGAAAAATTCAGACGGTAAATCACAGTTCATTTTTAGATATTTCAGGAGTTCTCCCTCGATGGCCGAGCAAGTACCAGATAAACCAAAGCGCAAGCGACGCACCAAGGCTGAAATGGAAGCTGCACGTGCAGCAGGTATGGAAAAACCACCTACCCAGGGTGTAGGTGTGATTGGAATTAATGACAGTGCTTTCGGTGCTGATACCAGTGGGGTCCGGTGGGAAGCTTTAATCCATATTCCTAAGTTTCAGGCGTTTTGTATTGAGAAATCCAAGCTTTCTTATGAGAACGTCATGGACTGGATCATTGATTTTTGTGTAGCAGAACTGAATAAGGATGCTTCACGTTTCTTTGAAGAATACAAGAAATGGCACGATGCGAAAGGCTACTGGAAGAATGAAACCATTTATGGGGAGTTAATTGTAAATGCTATTTCATAGAACTGACGCTGTTCGATCAGATACAGTAGAGGGTATTAAAGCGTGGATACAACTAACTCACGATGCGTTTATCGGTGTAGGTTGCGTACAGACTGAAGATACGGGCCAGCTTGATATTGAAAGCATTACCGGTATCACTTTGGTAAATTCTACTTTGGGGTACCGCATATATGAATTGAATGACAGCCTGTCAGCTACTTACCCGATTTACATAAAAGTTACATTTGCACCTAGGCGATCTTCGAATACCTCTACATTGCCAACAACCCCAAATTGTTCAGTCGATTTTGGTAAAGGCACTGATGGGTTGGGAGGATTGGTGGGGGCTGTTTCAATCGGCGATGCTTATGGTTCTAGTACAGGTTCTTCAGGTGCAATTAGCTATTACAGCTCGAGCCATTCTTTAGCGTACAAGGAAGATGGCTATTTGGTCGCGCTGGTAGGTCAAACCTGCTTTAGTGGGCCTGCTTACGGATATGGCAGCCCATTATTTTTCCTATTGAAGCGATTAAATAATGAGGGTGATTTTACTGTTATATACCCAACAAATAACGCAGGGGCGCGATCGACTTCTAAGCTAGACTTATTTTCGGTCACTTACCAATACTTTACAGGTCAGGCTTTAGAATTTCCGGCGCTTGTTTTTATGGGCGTAGCTAATTCAATTGTCAACGGTAATGTGCACACCGTACCCGCTGTTGTTGCAAGTAATGACGGTATATCAATCATCCCTGAATGTGTATGTTTTCCTCTAGCAGCATACAGTCCGAACGTGAAGATCCCGTTAACCCTAGACGGTGTATCTGAAAACCTATATTTCACATTTCTGATAGGTAGTACCTCGACTTCAAAATCCTTCCATTCCATACCTGATTCTCGAAACGATACAGGGTACAACTTTGCGGTTAAGGTGGGCTAATGGACGCAGTGTTTACAGATTATCTATTCCCCTCACCCCCTCCGAGAAGATATGTGGATATAAGTGGTGATGGTTATTTAGGTGGTGACTTCCCTGACTATGTAACGAAAGTTGAAGGCATTCCGACACAAACCGAAATCCTGATATTTTTGCGACGCGAAATAGGGCAGCCTGACAATGGAAGGCTTATAAAACATCTAACAACTTTTGAGTCAGGTTCTTGGCGTGTAGATAATTTGAATCCAGATCTTAGATACGATGTGGTCTGCCGCTACCCAGGCTACAAGGACGAAATCATGTCAAATATCAAACCTTTTGTGGAGTAAACCATGGGGACAGTAAGCACAGCATTTTATACAAAACAAGCCACCACCATGGCTGCGGTGCATTATGCCGATAACGGCAATGTTATTTTTGACGCGATTGAAAATGCCGGTATGGTGCAGGTTTCGCATGATGTAATACCCGGTCAATGTGATAGTTTAGTAACAGTCGCCACGTCTAACCCAAAGGATGTGGTCGTTACACTATCAAATGCATCATGGGTCGGTGCGGCTAACACGACGGCTAAAGGGAATAAGGTTTTTCGGCACCCTCATCTGAATTTCTATCTTAAAGTAGAGATTCATGAAACAGGCGCAAGTGCATCCACTCACGGTGCGATGATGACTGCAATGACGGTTCGTTACACCATCGCGCTTGAAATAGATGAGAACGGCGCATTGATTAACCCGCAAACATTCGCCCCTAGAGGTGGTACTAACAATGGTTGGAGCACATATTTCAACCCTGTTGATGGTTCCGGGTCTGGTTATGCTGTTGGGCACGCCCTTTCTTTAAAGGTCAGTGTTGGCCAAGATCATTTCTGTCTTGGGCATACCAAAGACCTGCAAACCTATGAAACAGGTTATCTGAATGGTAGCGCAAGTAACCAGGTGCAATGCGGCCCTTGCTCTTTCGGGTATAGCACTTGCTCTATTGCGATCTTTAAAGGTGAAAATTCACCTGACCTTTATGTGCTTATACCAAGGAATCTATCGAACAGTACGTCGTACCCAAACGAAGTGAATGTTTCAAGCTATAAAGAACAGGAAATGGGCTTACCGCGCCAGTATCGTATTGATTCCACTACAGGTAACACAGTAAATTTAGGGGTGGCATTTTTCTCAACCCTACAGCTTGGGGTGGTGTCAGATACTATAGGGGTACGTGTGGCCCAGATAATGACTACTCATAATAACGAGCTTGTGCGGTTACCACTGGCTACCATTCATAGCGGTGCCGTTTCGGACAATGGTATTGTGACAGTGGATATAGATGGGAATGGTCCACGTCAATATTTCGTTGTATATGGTCTTGGTGCAAGCATGTGGCATTCAGCACGCTTTCCAGTAGAAAAGCATCCGATGTACTTGTTTCCATGGGGTGACTAATGAGCGAAGTTTATAGCATCACACCTCCGGTACATTATGGTTATGTCAGGTTTGCGACAAGGTTCGTTACATATAAACCTAAAGGGGGCGCTGGTTATTTCGCCAGCACCTTCCCGGATTACTTAATCACGGTAGAAGGTCGTCCGGCTCCTGGTGAGATCCGGGTATTGCTGCGTACGGGAGGGCATAGCTCCGGGGACGGGATGCTGGTCGCCAAGACCCTTGCAGACAATACTGGTCAGTGGCGTGTAGATGGTCTAAATCCTGATTTTAGATATGACGTGGTATGTCGTGTTGAAGGTTATAACGATATTATTTTTTCCAATGTAAAACCCAAAGTCTAAGGTTGGATCACCATGGCGAAGTATGTGCCGACGAATGATAAATTTTCCTTTGAATTTGATGCTCGGTATACTTCGCCAGATGGGGAGCAATTAAGGTTTCGATTCAGGACAATACGCTACACTCCACCTGCAGGTGATAAGTTGGGTTTCGCCTTTTTCGATCCTTATACTGCACCGGAAGGGGATCGCTTTGCTTTTGAGTTTGGCCCTGAAAAATATAAAGCACCACCAGGTAACAAGGTTACATTTGACTTAACTCAAAGTAATTACATTGCACCCCCAGGTAATCAGGTCATTTTCAACCTGGTCCGTGATGAAGGTGAAGTGGCACCGCCTTCACGTGATGCCCAATATGTTTATCCTGAGCAGTTTGTTGGCACGTCGTTCGGTCTTGATGTATCTATACGTCTGGCTTATCGTCAGGTTTATCCGACAGGTTTTAATGTATCTCTTGTTGCTATTCCGGCTGTACGCAATGACACCCAGCATTTAAAGCCGTCTGGCTTTAATGCGCTTGGATTTAGCCGGCAAACCATCCGCAATAAAAACGTCACCGTCACCGTGCCAGGCATGGACCTGTCACGTGTGGCCATGCCGAGCATTGTCAACTTTCACAAGAACGTCTATGGCAAAGGCTTTGAAAATGAGTTGCTTGGCCGTCCGACGATCTACAACCTGCGTAAATATGTGCTGCTCAATGGCCGTGGCATCGAAAGTAATGTTTTCGGTACCGCCTATATGCAGGGTGGCGTGAAGTATGTGCGTCCAGGTGGCTTAAACGCTTTCAGTTTTGGTGCGATCAAGGTTGTTAATACCAAGGCCGATCAAAAGATTGTACTTAGTGGTATTGCTCCACCTACGTTCCCACGTCCTAACGTATCACCGCAGATCTTGACCGTTCGCGGTATCTTGGGTACGCAGTGGGGCAGTCCTTACGTTCAGCGTAACCCAAGTCCGAAAGGTTGGAATAGTGAGCAGTATGGTACCGCCTGGGTATCGCGTAGTCCGCGCTTTTACACAGTAGGTATTGGCGAACTGACCGAGTTTGGTTCAGCGAAAATCTTTGATGCCAAGCAGACTGTTACTATCACCGGTGTAATTCCGGGTGGTATTTTTGGTGATATTCAGATTCGCAATCTTAATTTTAAAATTGCGCCTGGATCCATTGAAGCACCGCCACTGTCCGACTGGACCAAAGTAGAAAACACGGCACGTTATTACCAGCTTAAAGGCTTTGATACGTCGCTGTTTGGTACAGCATCTATCAATAACGGTACACCTTCATTCACACCGGATGGATGGAATGGTGCCGAATTTGGTAAGGCCCTGGTCGCGGAACGGATCCGTCGTATCAATACGCCTGGATTCAGCCTATTAGCTTTTGGCCGTCCGGTTGTCACCAAGACACCACAGCTTTCTCCTGGTTCGATTGCGCCATTTGATTTAGGTCAACCGACCTTAACGCTGTATACGCGCTATATCGTCAATTCTGGCCGGATGATGACCGCAATCGGTCAGGCCACTATCGGTATGGCCAAGCGTAAACTTGCGGTGGATGGCTTTGATTCTATGCGCCTGGGTGGTCCGATACTCAGTCATGGTGTACGTGAGCTATTGGCCAAGGGTGCAACTCACAGCTTGTATGGCAACAGTCATCAGGTCTGGTTCCGGGTACGCTCCATTGCACCGGTATCGATCTATGATGATCAGCTGCAGTATGGCCATAAGATCGGTGGTACACAGCATATCAAGGCCCAGGGCTTTGATGCTTCTCGCTTTGGTAGCCGGATCATTCCAGAAAGCCAGGATATTCTGGCCAGCAATTTTGCATCTGCAGTATTTGGTTTGGCCAAACTGCATAAAACACGTGAGATCTTATCTGCTACCGGTTTTGCTACCGGTGGCCAACAACCAGCAGACCGCTGGGGCCGTGCCAAGGTTTATAATTCGCGCCAGTACATTATCCAGACCTTTGATATTGATAGCGACCTAAACCCTCCGAAAATGCAGGGATGGACGAGCATCATTAATCGCAACCGCACTTTGGGGATTAGTGGTGGCAATATGGCCCTGTTTGGCCGTGCCTTCATTAAAAATAATGCGACCTTAATGCAGCCAGGGGGAATTGATTCACGTCCTTTGGGTATCGCCTTTATTGCACCTGGTATTCGTCGGATCCATCTGCAAGGGATTGAGCCGCCATATATCTCAGGCTGGACCTCTGCACAATGCCGCTGCAGTCGTTTCGCCTAAGGGCTTTAATTCTGAAATATTTGGCAGGGCTGCAGCTGTAAATACACGTCGCTACTTCCCACGGATCGGTAATTTTGAAAGCCTGATGTTTGGATCGCCCATGATCAGCTTCAAGTATCGTGGTGTATCGATTGAATCACGTCATTCCATTGGCCCGATTTATATTCCAATTCATAAAGTGGAGCTGTACACACGTTATGTCGAAACCATATCGAATGATTTCGCGGTACTTGGTGTGCCTTCATTGTCCATTCACAAGAAGATCATCACGCCACGCTGGTATTTGCGTGACCTGTTTGGTGATGTTTACCTGCGCAATGTCACACCAGAAGTTAAAACCCGGGGCCGGAATGCTGAGGAATTTGGCCAGGCTTTAATCCGTACCCAATGGCGCAATGTAGATACCTTCGGGGATAACGCGCAACTGTTCGGCAAGCCGGTCATTGCAGACCGTGACCGGAAAATTACCGTCAGCAGTTTTGTCGCTGGTGCGATTGGGTCGGCCTTGCGTATTCGCGGTACTTCTAGTCCTCCGCTATCCACACAGTATATTTTCCTGAACAACGTGGAAAACCGTGGGGAAGCACCCGAAGATGACACCAATGTGGTGAAGGATGGCCAAGGTATCGCGGTACCTTTTCAGCAGGTAGCACATCCATCCGTGCGCAGCAATGTGATCCGGCCACTTGGTTATCAAGCCACTTTGTTTGGCACGACAGATATTCACTCCAACGGCATCCTGATTGAGAACGGCATCAAGCTAGACAAGGAACTCGGTACACCGCATGTCCAGCTGGCCAGGCGTAGTATCGGTGTGGTTGGGATTGAGAATCCGATCACCGTCGGCATGCCACGTTTATCACCGCATACCATTTATGCCGTGACCGAAGCACCGCAACAGGCAAAAGACAATCATCGTGTGGTTAATCTACATGCCGTCAATAGTGATGGGGGTGCCAGAAAGCCAGGTGAAGTCTTTGGCGAAGCACGTGTCTGGATCCATAACCCTAATCTCGCTGCCAAAAGTGTTTCACCATTTAACGGCTATGGCACCCCAACGGTTGAACTGAAACGACGCTATGTGGATGTGAAAGGATTTCAAGCCTATCGCTTTGGCTGGCATAGTGCCGGGGATGGCACCCAGGAAATCACACACCGCCAGTTAAATGACTTTGCTGTATTTGGCCGACCTGGTATTGCCTTGGCCAAGGATAAAGATGTGCAGCTTCGGTTGCCGGGTTTAAGTACGCTTTCCATTGGCCAGCACTTGATTGAGTTTTTCCACCGGACCATCAAGCCTAGCGGATATAGCGCACTGGCCATGGGTAATTCCAGAGGTGGAACGCAGTACATGCCGCAAAGTTTGCATGTAGGTCCACGTATGCCAGTGATCCCGAAAGGGGCATTAATGGAGCAATTTGGCACGACCTATATTGGCTTGAAGGTGCGTGATGTAGGAGTGCAAGGATTTGATGCCAGTGTGATTGGCTATGATCCTGGTAACTTCAATGCCCGGATGCGTGTACAGCGTGGCCAGGGTGGAACGGATGCCAAGCCAGCACAAACGATTCAAGCTGTAGGCTTTGATGCCTTGCGTACAAATGCGTCTAATGTGAAGTATGCCATTCACTATATCCGGCCAGATGGCAACTCAGATCAATTCAGGAAAGGAGCATTTTAATGCCATATAAGAAATTACCTCGTTTACGTGGCATTGATAACGTCCGTGAAGATGAAGAACTTGAACAGCTGGGGGATTCACCCAGCCTGTTTGTACGTGATGCAGTCAATGTCAATTTCACCAGTGCCGGACGTGTAGAGTTACGCCAGGCTATGAATCTGGCCACCGATCAGGCTTTGCATAGCTTATGGCAGTCGCCTTTACACAAGGACTGCTTTGCTGGCCTGAATGGGCAATGGTGCAAGGTAAATCCTGTCACCTGGGAAGTGCAGCCACTTATTCAGTGTGGTGCCGGAAAGCTGTTTCATGTGGTGCTGAATAACATGGTCTGCATGGCATGTGAGGAAGGCTTGTTTAGTTATGATGGCCAGACGGCTAAACGTATGACCATTGATACACCTCCCAAGCCCCAGGCAAGCGTTTCTGATTCTAGCGGTAGTCTGGAAGCCATGTCGTACAACTTCGCTATTTCATGGGTGTCTGCTGGCCTGGAATCGGCCTTGTCTGAAATGGAGCATATCGAACTCCAACAAAAAGGATCACTGCAGCTGCTCTTGCCAATGTGTCTGGATCCCATGGTGACGCATGTTCGCGTGTATATGTCGGATGCTGGTGGTGGTGAACTACGCCAGGCGACTGAGCTACCGGTCAGCAACCTGTCTT
Source organism: Acinetobacter sp. 197 (assembly GCF_048148385.1). NCBI lineage: Bacteria > Pseudomonadati > Pseudomonadota > Gammaproteobacteria > Moraxellales > Moraxellaceae > Acinetobacter > Acinetobacter sp. 197. The sequence goes on along the minus strand of NZ_JAYWZK010000002.1, from coordinate 56,725 downwards.
TAAACCTGTCCATTTTGCCCGAGCTGGGCCGTGCTGCTACCTTTCAATATCTTTCACCCATGAAAACCGGCAGTTTCTTGCGTGAATGGCTGGGCCGGTTATGGGTGGTCCGTGCCAATGTGCTGTATTTTTCCGAAGCCATGACCTATCACCTGACTGATGACCGCTATAACTTTATCCAGTTTCCCCAGCGGATCCGATTTATTGAGCCGGTGGATGGTGGAATTTGGGTAGGTCTTGCAGATCATGTGGTGTTTTTACGTGGCCAGGACGTTAAAAGCATGTCGATTGAACGCAAGGCTTCACGTGCTCCGATGTATGGCAGCAGTACCTTACTGCATAGCGATATGATCAAGGAACTCTCCCAGGGTGGTGCCTGGTGTGCAGTCTGGCTGGCTGAAAATGGATTTGTGGCCGGTACTGCAGACGGCCAATTAGCTGAACTGCAATATCAAACTATCCAGGGAATTAGTGCTGAATCCTGTCAGCTTGTAGGGTTTGCTGATCGTTTGGTGTCGGTTGTAAATTAAATTTTATTTAATATACAAAAGGATTCCTCATGGATCACAAGCTGCACCAGGCGTTATTAACAGATGCTCGCAATGAGCTGTTTGATGAAACCGAAGAAGGTATTTTCTTTCCTAAGCATGGCTTCATGCTGCAGGGCGAATACATGGACCGGGTGAACGGTGGTGAGCCGACGTTTACCAAAAACCTGATTCCCAAAGAAGCGTTAATCCACGTGCTGAATGTGGCGATTGGCTCAAAAGCAAAACCTGCAGGTGCTTATCTGGCTCTGTTTAATGGAGCAGCTGCACCGGCAGACAACTGGACCGCTGCAAATTTTGCTGCAACAGCCGGTGAAATCGTTTCACTGACTGAGGGTTACACCAATGCCACACGTCCTGAGTTCATTCCGACCAATGCGGATACTGACAAGTTTATTGATAACTTTAGCAACGTGGCACGTGTCACCATTGCCACCACGTCGCAGGTCAATGTTACCGGTGTTGCACTACTGACCAATAACCAGCGTGGCGGTACCACTGGCGTTTTACTCTCTGCCACCAAGTACCCGGCAGCGCGTGTATTCCAGAACGGTGATGTATTCGATATTGGTTATCGTATTACTGCTACATCGTAATTTATGCACAGTCCTCAGCCGTATGGCCTATTGATTGATGGTGACGAGCCGACAGACCGCGACAGCGGTTTTGTCAGCTCTTTGCTACGTCAGCTCACCAACAACAGAGAAACCTATCAGCTTGAAAGTCTGCGTATTGTGCGTGATCTTCCTGATGGCGGTTATGTCATTGTTCAGCACATGGGCGGACTGCTTAAAGCCATTATTAAGAAGAATAAACCGGATCCGAAAAAGCCTGTCATTGATGGTATGGCATCTGCTCAGATCCCGATGCTGTTTAGTGGGGTCTTTGAAAAGCTCACATTCAGTATTGATGAAAACTATTTACCTTTACGCCTGACACAGCAGACACGTCGCAGACTTTCCCAATACCGTGATATTCGGGTACCAGATCGCTTAAACCTGAATCGCTTTGCCGTGGAATATCCACCGGCTTTTAAATACTTTGAGCCGATGATTAAAGGGGATTACTTCAAGCACACCCAATACATGCGCCTTAAACCTTCCTGGTATAGCGGTGCCATGGCCGAAGTGGTCCAGATTGTTGTAGGGTATGGCAAGCCCAAGAATCCTGATTTTGAAGATGATTCGATTGAAAACATCAGCCTGACCATACCTGCCGATGTAAATGCCAAGATTGAAGCGGAACTTAACCGCAGTGCCTTGCCAGGCTATACCGGCTTTGTGCATGAAGAAGGTCATATTCAATATGATTACAAGCAAGCGCAAAATGATGTAGTGGCTTTTGATTCAGGCAAAATGCCCTGGCTGGTCCGTGTCGGTGCGGCTGGTGTGTATGCCATGCCTTTACCGATGATCCCGGCCACCACAACCGAAGCATTTAAAGAATATATGCAGCAGGTCCAGGACAGCGAGATTCTTAAAATACTGGACCGTTTTGGGGGGATGCCCAGCGGTGAAACCTTTCCCCAGGGCAGGGATTTTAATGCCTGGCTTAGAGCCGGTGTAATCGTCAAGGTCTGTGAAGCCGGTGATTTTTATCAGCACATGCCGGTTTATGATGCTGCCGGCTGGTCCATGAATCCTGACGGTAGTGAAGGCTTTAACACCTGCTACCAGATGACCGGTGGCCGGGTCGAGTTTCTTTCCTACAAGCTGCGCCTAAGCCTGGCACCGGTAAAAGACAAAGGCTGGATTAAGCCCGGCAATACCACATCATCTTCAATTTTTTCTTATATCTCCGACTTGTACCAGATGCTTGATGTGTCGGATCCCTATGATCGGGCCATTGTCTACAAGATCAAGAATGCCAAGCCGGATGAACTGATAAGCCGCAGTGAAAGCTATGTGCCGGGTGATTCTGGCCGGCAAAGAGAATTTGATTATTGGGATAACTACACGGCCACACCTATTGCGACACATAGCGGTTCGCTTTCCCGGGTAGGAAGTGGCATTGCATCCCTGGCAGTGGTCAAGGGATTTTATGTGATCAATGCCTTGAAGTTTCCGGCATTGACCGGTGAAGGCTGCCAGTCGTTCAGCTGTCCGGCACCTGATCTTGAGGACCGGCCAACCACGGATACTCCTTGTGATGTGGTGATTTATGGCGGTTATATCGATGGCCAGCTCAAGGTAATTAAATATTTCCGTGAGCCACGGACCTTTCAGAAGGCGATTGAATCCACGTTTGAGGACGTGATGATTGTTGGTCAATGGGAGAAAACTGAAACTACCAGTATCAGCGGTATTGCTGGGGAACTCTATACATCGGATTTTGATGATCGCCGTGAACTGGCTGAAAGCTCTGTCTATACCCATATCAAGGGGATCGATCTTGGTTATGGCAATCCTGCCTATATGACACCGGCAATTTTACATTCACATGGCAGTTTAACCCGGGCACGTTATTACAAGCATGAGATCAAGACCAGATCGATCAGCTCTGACAGTCTGCAATCTGCAGTATGTGTACCGAACTTTAACCGTGATGCTATTTTGTATGCCTATCAGCAAAGCACCGGTTCGGAAGTCAACACCGAAGAACACCAGAAAAAAGCAATCGGTGATCCTACCTCCTATTCCTTATGGACCTATGACCCGATCTTTCACTGGATTGGTGGTACCGGTAAGGGCCGACCCATGCCGACCACGGGCGATTATGCCTATGTCTACGACATGAGCTACAACCCGACAGAAATAAGCGACTTTGCCGACCAGGGCGACTGGTACGGTGTTGGTAGTGGTTATGTTGACGTGAGTGCAATCGTTACACCTTATACCGACCGGGGAGCCGGTACCCATCATGCCGGCGGTGTCCTGATTGGCGGTGAAGCACCCCACATGGAGCCATTTTCTAGCCGTGAAGAAATCAAAAACAAAAGCAGTGGCTATGTCGGTTTTTCTGGTGGAGAAGTAAGCAGTATCGTGATTCACCGCAATCTACCTGCAGCCTGGTACTTTCTTTTCTCCCCACAAGATGATGGGGCCGGTGGCCTGGTCTACTTCCAACGTGATTGCTGTAGGGTTATGTTCGGGGATTCCAGTTATGTGAATATATCGGATGAAGGGGGAAGTACCGAACGTCGTAAATTTTGGGGCCATACGCGGCTGGCCAGTCACTCTACCCATCACTATTTTTTTGGAGTAATTAATGAGTAATTACCGTGATGATGCCCTAGATACCCTCAGGCTGTCCGATTCCACCTGGCTCATCGTGAAGGCGACCAATGCGAATGAAGTACTGCGCCTGTCTGATTCTACCCAACTGAAACTGCGGATCGATCACCATGATCAGTTCAGTCTGACAGATGATTCATCCGACACCTCAGTATCCGCTGCTTTTGATCATTTCACCCTGTCCGATAGCGTATCTGGCCAGCGGATTGCCACCAGTTATTCACTGGACCAGATTAAATACTCTGATTCCACACGCCTGTACTGGTCCAGTTTGACAGAGGACCAGATTGAACTCGGTGATATGACTTCTAGCCGGTTGAGAACGAATGACTTTGATACGTTCAACCTAAGTGAAACTATCACCGGACAGCGCACAGTCACGGCCTTGGCCAACGACCGGTTTAAATTACTGGACCTGGCCAACCGTGTACATGCCGAGCAGCTGGAAGATAGTATTTTGTTGGGTGATTTTACCCAATCGAAGCTCTATAGCACTGCCTATACGATTGATTCATTTACCTTGGGTGATGTGGATCTTTCCAGTGTGCAGCTGCACAACCATGCGATTGATTCAATCCGGTTCGGGGATGCAGTGCAATCCAGGCTTACCGCACGAAACGATAGCCTGGATTACTTCTCATTATATGACCAGATCAAAGACAGCAAGGAATATGGCCAGGCATGGACTGCCAATACTGACACCTGGGCCATGAGCCGCTACATGCCGTATGCCTTTGATGGTTTGACCGTGATCAATAATCAGCTCTATGGCTGGAATGCCAAGGGTGTTTTTCAGATGGCCATGCCGGACAGCCTGATTCATGGCTTTATCCAGACCGGTAAACTTGATTTTGGTGAAAACCTGGTCCATCCGACTGCAGCATTTTTGGAATATGAAATGACCGGGGAAGCCAAGCAGCTTGATATGGCTATCACCACGACGCAAAGTGGCAACCCTGCTACCTACACCTACATTTTAGCTAAGGAACAAGCCGATCATCTAACCAATGGTCGTGTGGTATTTGGTCGCGGTTTACGTGGCCGTCATTTTTCAATCGGGATTTCTATTGCTGCCAAATCAGCAAAAATTAATTCCTTGTCGCTAGAGTTCAGCAAGACCGCAAGGAGAATTTAAGAATGAGTACAACCTCAAGTGTGGCACCAGATGGTGTGATGGGTGCAGCCATTACCACCGTAATGGACCAGATGGACAAGCTCGATAGTATTTCTACACGTTATCGCAAGGAGTTATCTGAATCCCTGGCCGGGATTAAGGATGTTGTGGTGGTCCAGGTGGATCCACCACAACGCATGGAAATGCCAGAAACACCGGTACCGAATATTGATCTATCGGATGCACCGAAGTTTTCAGCAATCCAGATGGCCAAGCCAAACCTGCCTGAATTTGAGAGTATTGATGACTTGCTGCGTGATCTGGATTTAAATGATCTGAACATGCCGGATGCACCGGTGATGCCGACGATTGAACTGCCAAGCGCACCAGGCATGGCCAATATTCCATTACCTGATCGACCGGATATTGATACGAACGTCGAGATTCCAGATGCACCGGTGCTGATTCTTCCGGAAATGGACGAACTCAAGCAGATTGAAATCCCTGTATTCGAGTTTCCTGAACTGCCGGATTTTAATGGCGTTCCTCCTGGGATGGACAATATCACCGTTCCCGATGTGTTTATCGAGTGGAAAGAGCCGGAATATGAATCTGAGGTACTGGATGATCTGGCCAAGTACATCAGTGAAGGTATTAAAGAGGGTGGCATAGGTCTGCCGGCTGAAATTGAGGATGCTCTATTTAACCGGGCGCGTACACGTGAAAGCCGTGAAACTTCACGCGCAGTACAGGAAGTGGTTAACGATTGGGCGACACGTAACTTTACTATGCCCCCTGGTATGCTGGTCAAACAGGTGGCCACCCTTCGAGAGCAGGGTCAGGCCCGGGCCAGTGAACTGAATCGGGATATTCTGATTGAAGCCACAAAAATGGAGATCGATCAGATCCGTTTCCTGGTCCAGCAAGGCATGTCACTGGAACAGCTCACCACCAATATCTTTAATAACTTTGCCAATCGCATGTTTGAGGTGGCGCGGTTTAATGCTGAAAGCCAGATCAGCGTATTTAATGCACAGATTGCATTTTTTAATTCGCAGAATGAAGCATTCAAAACGCTATCGGACGTGTACCGGATCAAGCTCGATGGTGCGCTTGCCAAATTGACTGCATATAAAACTGCAGTGGATGCACAAGCGGCGATTGGCCAGATCAACGAGCAGTATGTACAGGTATATCGTGCCAAAATGGACGCAGTACTTTCCAATGTGGAAATCTATAAGGCACTGGTACAGGGTGCATCCGTCCGGGCAGAGGTAATCAAAAACCAGTTTGATTCTTATCGGGCCGATGTTCAGGCATATAGTGAGCAGATTACTGCTGAAAAGGTTAAGGTCGAAGCCTATGAAGCACAGATCCGTGGTGAAACCAGCAAGGCCGGTTTATTTGATGCCCAGGCACGTGCCTATGCTTCAACGATTCAGGGCGTACAAGCCAAGGCTAATGTGAAAGGTCAGCAGATCCAATTGAAAATGGAAGCTGCACGTGTGCGGATTAGTAAGTATCAGGCCGATCTGGAAGCCTATAAAGCAGAACTGCAAGCCAATCTGTCTGAGGTCCAGCAAAATACAGCGGCCTTTAGTGCAGAAGTGGAAGCATGGAGGGCATCGGCCGGTATGGAAGTGAGCCAGGCAGAAATGCAGTCACGCTATGTTGATGGCAACACCCGGACCAATATTGCGTATGCTGAAATGCAGCTCAAGGAATATGAAGCCAAAATGCAGAAGTCGATCCAGGAAGCCAATATCGCGCTTGAATCTGCCAAAGCTATGGGCCAGTACACCGCACAGCTTGCAGCTGGCGCATTGTCAGCTGCTCATGTTTCGGCCAGTATCAGCGGCAGTGGTTCAGCTAGTACTTCTTTCTCAAACAGCCAAAGCAAAAGCGAGAGCCATAACTACAACTACTAATTTTTATCCGCACATACCTCTATACTGTCCTCGCTAGAGGGCAGTATTTTTTTAAACTCATCATTTAATCTTTTTGCTTCAGAAATTTGAGTGGTTTTAAGCAAAGCAAGTATAGTGAATGCTATTAAACCTAAAGTACTCATACATATTATGTAAATGACTCCCCATGGTGAGCTTACAGTAATTTTATAAATTAGTAAGTCACTGTATAAGGCTAAAAAAACAAAGCACATTGCAAAAAAGAAATACAGAAAGAAATACCACGCTTGAAGTGTTCTAAAATATTTAATTTTACATTGCAGTATTTGAATATCTTGTACCTCTATTATTTCGAAATAGCTCCATGATTTTTTAAGTAACGCAGAAAATTGAAAATATTTATCGGGAAAATTTTTAATAATGAAATCTGTATATTCTGATGGATATGAAACGCCTTCATTCAAATCGTCAGCATCTATCTTTTTGAGAAAAGTAGGTGAATTATAACTTGGAGGTTTATTTATATAGGTGTTGTAATAGTGCTTAGCTTTTTCAGTACGTTTTTTGTCCTTTTCAAAAGTTTTAAGTGTTATTAAGTAAGAATTTTTAGAATAATAAACGCCCGCAACTGCAATCAATATCCCAATAATACTAATCGCTGTACCTACGAAAAAACTAAACTCCATCGTATTTTATCCTATTAGTTTTGCAAGTTTGTAAGGTTAGCTTTTATACCAAATTTTATTCCAATATTAATGATATTTTTGAGGAATAAGTATCATGTATGGTTTACAAAAACGTTCAAAGCAAAAAGAAAGTGGGCTCATTCAAGGCAAAGGTACGGGAACTTCTGATGACGTACAAAAGACTGTAGCAGATGGGACCTATATCATGCCGGCAGATTCAACCGCTCAAATTGGTGAACAAAATTTAGAGCAGCTTGGCCAAGGTAAACCGCTGGATGTCAATGTTAGTAATGGTGAGTTTGAAATGACACCAGAACAGGTGCATGCAGTTGGTGCACAAGCCTTGGATCAGATGAAGGAGCAGACCCACACACCAAGTGGTTTACCACAAACCATCATGGATCAACCAGGTGAAAAGCCAAAACTGTTCTTTCGAGATGGTGGATTGGTGCAAAACCGTTATCCTTCTGCAGATGAAGTACGTAAGGCACAACAGACGCGTTTAGGCGGCCCACAAATGCGGGATGTCACACCAGAACAACGCCAATTGCCAGCAACACGAACTCCACAACCGCAAGCAAGTTCACCGAGTACAGCATCACCTGTAGCATCGGGTTCAGGCTTTGGAATAAAAGCCGCAAATATGGCCAAGGGTCTGGGTAAATTCCACGTCGCAGGTGCAGGCCTTGGTGGTGCAGCAGCTGGTTTGAATACGTCGACAGAAGACTATGCAACCCGTCTGGGGCTGGATCGTAATGCAGACCGTGGACCACTTGCAGAAGCTGCAATTCGTACGACAGGTGTATTGACCGATGTGGGTAATGCAGCAACATTTGGATTACTGGGCAGACGATTCGCCGACAAACAAATCAATCAAGCCCGGGCCGATGCTGATGCAAACATGGCAGATATTGCCAAGCGTCGTGCTGAACGAGATGCAACACGTGCAAAAGCAGTACCACAACAGCAAGCAGCTGTCTCACCAGCACCATCAATTAACGACCAAATGAATGATGCTATGTATGGTGCGTCTGCAGGTAATCAAACACCATCTGGCATAGCCAATCCGTATGCAATTCAGCAGAATGACAATAGCTTTAGTTATGCCAATCCTGGTGCTGCATCTCAGGCTCGTGCCGCGGGTATTCCAGAATTACAAGCCAGCGGAATTCGTCGTCAGGCCCGAGATTCTGAAGGTGTGGCTAAGTTTATGTCCAACACCCGAGAGATGGGACCAAGTGAACAGCAGATTCAGGCTGCGATTGGCCAGCAGATGAATCCACAGGGTTTTGGATTACGCTATCCAGACCGGCCGCAAATGACCGATGAACAGGGAAATGAACGTCGTCAGCTGGTGCGTGACATTAGTGCGCCAATCAAAGGTGCACGCGGTTTAACCTCAAATCAGCGTGCTCAACTGGTTGAGTTGAATCAGGGTGAGCAAAACCGAGCGGTGCAGATGTATAACACTGATGCGAATAATATGACCAGTGTTCAGAACAACAACACCAATAATGCTGCGAGCATCCTGCAAACAGGTATGCGCGAAGATGGTCAGAACATGCGTCATGGTGCTAGCCTTGCTCAAGAGGGTGAGCAATTCAATGCTAATTTTGGTTTAAAAGCACGTGAACAAAATCTGAATGAGAAGAAGGAAGGTTTTGGTATTCGTCAGGCAGAGCGTGTTGAAAAACTGCATGAGATGTATGACAAAGCCGAAACAGATGAACAGCGTCAATCTATCCAGCAACGCATTAACCGATTAACTGGTGCGAAAGATCAGAATGGTCGTGATCGTTATATGGCAGTTGGTGGTGGTCAGGAATGGGATGAAAATACAAGAAGCATGATCAATCGTCCACAGCAGATTTTTGATACTCAGTCTCGTCAGTATGTGGATCTTGGAAATTCTCAACAAAGTCAGGGGCAGTCCACACAGCAATTTGAAAACTATCAGGTTTATAAAGATGCTAATGGTCGCAGTGCTTATCTTGATCCAAATACTGGTGAATGGATGCCAATCCCTTAAATAATGAAGCCACCTTAACGGTGGCTTTTTTTATTAATTACATTGCATCTGACCACCAATATCTCGGCACATTCGACCATTATTATAATAAGTGCCATTACTTCCATTATAGCGGTTGCCCTGATTATCCCAACAACCAGATCCATCACAACTGGTCATATGTGTTGGCGTTGGTGCTTGTGTCTGAGGAGGCATAGGCGCTGAATAGGAGTTTCTTGAGTTTGAGTTAGTAGCTGGTACATCTACACCTGACATAGCAGCTAAAGTATTGCGCTGATTAGCAGTCAATCCTTTTGAACCCTTATAAGGTGTGCTTGCTTCTTTAATAATTTTTTGACGCAAAGCCCCATCTTCTGCGTTGCGTTCAGGTTGTCTTGGCGCATTGTATGTCTGGTTGGTTTGGCTTGGTTGCTGTACAGAATAGTTTGTTGAATTACCAGGAGAAGGTTTAGGCATGTATGCTCGTTGTGGTGCAGGAGGTGTGCCAAGTGACCTTATAGTGTCAATTTTCTGTTGTTTAGCGCCTAATGGCGGCGGCTTACTTGAATAGGTAACATTTCCCTGACTGTCGACCCACTTGTAATAATTTTTGGCATGCGCTTGCGGTAAGAAAAGCCCAATTATAAGGCTTGTTAAAATTGCTTTTTTTAACATTATGTTATCCCTCGTTTTTATTGTTTATTAAGTACTGAAATTACCGTTAATGCAATAGTTTTGTAGGGTTCGACCAGTACAAGGCGGAAACAGCATGATTAAGACATACCATAGGAGCGTGTCATGCCTGATTCCAAAGTCATCAATAATCCCTTCTTAGAAGAACAGAATACTACAAAAGTTAGCCAGCCCAATGGCTCTAAATTTGATCCTAGTACAGCCAAGCCTGTGGCAAATACAACTCCGGCTTCAAACAATAAAGATACCAAGTTTGATCCTAGTACTGCCAAGGCGGTAAATAAAGGTTTTGGTGGGCATGTTCGTGATTTAGGCGCATCCCTTATGGGTGGTCTTGCATCAGTGCCGGATGTTGCAGTCGGTGTTGCAGATATGTACTCCGGTGGTCGTGCAGGTAAGGCTGTAGATAATCTTTCAGAAAATTTCAAACTGGGTGATGGTCGTAAGTACTGGCAGGATCAAAAAACGGATCATGCCAAAGTTCAATCTCAAGAATTTTCTGATGCTGAAGGAATCATTGATAAAACCAAGGTGGCGTTATCCAATCCATCCATGATTACTAACACAGTAGTTGAGTCTGTGCCGTCTATGGCACTCGGTGGTCTGGCAGGCCGTGGTCTAAATGTAGCATCCAAAGGTCTGATTAATCCGGTTGCTGCAGGTGCTGCAGGTGAAGGTCTGGTCATGGCTGGTGCTCAGGCTGAACAGATCCGTCAAGAGACTGATGACGGTCTGTTGACTGGGAAACAGGTTGCTGCAGCTGCAGGTACTGGTGTGGCAGGTAGTTTGCTCGGTTTTCTGGGTGGTACGGTTGCCAAAAAACTAGGTTTTGAAGATGTGGATACTTTGATGGCTCGGGGTATTAAGCCTGAACAGGTAGCTGGTGAAATTTCACAGATCCCATTCTCTAGCATTCCTAAAAACATCGTACTCGGTGCAATCAGTGAGGGTTTGCTTGAGGAAATGCCACAGTCAGTGACTGAGCAGGTACTTCAAAACTATGCTCTGGATAAAGACCTGTTTGAAGGTGTAGATGATGCCATTGTTATGGGCACCCTAGCAGGTATGGCTATGGGTGGTACCGTAGTAGGAGCAACTCAAACATCGAAGTGGGCAGGTCAGCCAAATGCTGAAAATCCAGAATCAGGTGACGAGACAGATACAACGAGCAGTACTCCAATGCTGCCAGCACCAACGGGTGGTAATGGTGGCACAGGTTTAGGTTTTGATAGCCTGCAAGATGAGTATATTCCTGCCGGTCAGCAAGATACAGTAGATCTAGGCCAAGCGCGTCAGAACTTTGAATATGACCAGATGCCGACCGATGCCGAAGCTCAAATTGAATTTGGCGGTCTGTCACGTCAGTATGCACTAAAACCATCGGAGCAAATGGGCCTTGATCCAAATTTAGGACCATTATCGGCAGCAGCTGCCACAGCTGTAGATAGCGGTATCTCTCAACAGATGCAGATTGAAATGCAGGCACAAGCTGTAGCTGAAGCATCATCTAACACAACAGGGAAAACCGAAGACAGTAATGCACCATTGCAACAGGCAGCAGATGCAGCACATGAACTCACACCTGAACAGATTAACGGCAAGCAAAATACTTATGGGGTAGAAGTCACTACAGCAATTGAGCAGCTAAAGCAGAGTCAGAAAGGGGAACAAAATGCACCAATCACCATTGATGAAGGCACTCAGAATGGAACAACACAGCAAGGAAATGCACCGCTTAACAATGGAAGCCAACCAGTTTCTAAACAAAATGACACCAATGCAACGGCGCAAATGGGAGCAGCAACAGGAACAGCGCAGAATGAATTACAGTCTGCGCAATCTGATGCAGGTCAGGTCATCACACCCAGCCAAAGTCCAAATGAAATCCAAACTAGTGAAGCAAAATCCAAACTAACCGAACTAGAAGCACAGTTTGCCACTGAAAAAAGCGTACCTAAAAAGGCACAGATTCGTAAGCAGATTGAAAGTTTAAATGAATCGCTAAAGTCCGATACATTTGGCATACCTGTAAAAGGTGGTCTCACTGATACCGAGGCATTTAGAAATGCCGCGAAGACTCATACCAGTGCTTCTCAAAGCTCGGATTCTCTCAATGTCGTAGATATGCTTGCTACGAGTGTCAGGAGCATAGATTCCGCGCTTACGAAGCACTTTCCTCAAGGAGCTTTCAGAGACACTAAATCGACGAGCAATTTCAGCGCGACTAATGCCTTGAGAAATCAGATCAATAGCCTCCTCAATATTCCAACTGAGCGGTCTTCTGGCCTGAGTGTCCATGCCCTCGTCACGGAGACGGCGCGCAATGGCGCTGCGACTGACGCCAAGCTCTTTGGCGATGCAGTCCATGCTCAATCCATTAGAGCGCATGGTTTTGATAAGCTCGATGTCAAGAGTAAGGCGATGGTGCAAAGACATATGGTCGCTGCTATGCAGGACAGAGAGGTTTTCAGGTCTATTGTCAAGCTTGTCCCCGTTGATGTGATGAACATGCTCATGGGGAAGGAGTTTTCTTCCGACCAGGTTCTCAACAATCAATCTATGTTCCTTGAGCGATTGTCCATTCCGTTTGACAACTCTGTAGTAGTTAGCAGGTTTGCTGACAGTGTAGCGTCCAGTCATCCAGTCGCCCTTGCAGCGCTTGTTGCAGAAAAAATTGGCAGCCCTAGCAATCCGGTAATCACATCGTTCAAGGGGCGAAGAGCAGTTGGAACACAAGACAATTGGCATGGTAATAACTCAAGCTTTAATAAAAATAATAATAAAACAGAGGGAACCGATAACGAGCACAAAAAAGAATCAATTTTAAGTTCTTCTCAAAGTTTAAGTGAACAGAGTGTTCAGCGTGACTATGGTGATAGCCTGGAAAGCGTGATGTCTGATGTGGAGACACTGGGTGATGATTTTACCATTGACCTGCACAGCGTTCCTAAAAAGAGAAATGCACTCAAAAATCCAAACTATCATGCCGTGCAGCATGAAAATGGCCGTGTTGAAATTCTGGGAATGAAGCATCCTGCTACGGGAAAATGGGTCGGGAAAGCACCAGTACAGAACAAAGCTCCGGTGCAAGACAGTCCGGCTCCGGCACAAGCTCCGATACAAGAGCAAACAACAGAAGTAGAACAACCCCAAAACTTAGATGAACAAATTGCAGCACTGGATGCACAGATCAATGCAGAGCCACGTCCCAAACTATTAGAGCGTGCGCGTTTACGTAAAGAACGTGATGCTTTGGTTGAGCAGCGTGATGGCAAGAAACCTGAGCTCGAACCTAAGCCACAACTTACACGTGAACAGCGTGAGCAACGTGCTGCTGAAAAAGAGATGCAAGGCATTATTGAAGCCTATGACCGCCTATATAAAGATCAGCCGATCTCAGCCATTGAAAAAAGTCTTGAACGTTTAAATAAAGATATTCAAAAGCAGCATGAATCAAGCCTTGGTGAAGTCAGTAATGGTAAGCGCTCAACCCGTAAAGCCGTTGCCGCAGGTGCACGTGATCGTTTCTTAAAAGATCGTCATGATCTTGAAAAGTACTTAAAGCACCGTAAATCAACAGAGAAGCTTTATAGTCGTGTAGATGGTCAAAATAATCAGGGAAGTACACCAGAACAAGTTCGTGATGCTTTGGTTAAACGCTTTGGTGAAAAGACCATTTCTAGCCTGGAGAAACGTGGACTGCTCGATATTATCAGCACTGTCGATGAACCCGGTGTGGAAGGTTTTTATCAGAATGGCCGTGTGACTTTGGTTGCAAGCAACCTGAATGAAACCAGCATCATCCCAACCTTCCTGCATGAGCTTGGTGGTCATGGCGGCTTCCAGAATGTCATGAGTGAAGAAAAATATGCTGACCTTATGGGTATATTCAACGATATGGTGCAGCGTAAACATCTGCTTGCACTAGAAGCCAAACGTCTTGCCGAACGGGAAACTGATGCCAAAACACAGCAGCTGGAATACCTGCCTTATCTTTTAACCCTGGCTTCGACTCAGCAGGAAATGAATGCCCTGCAAAAAAGTGCAATCAAGCGCTTTATTGATAAGGTTGTGAGTGCAGTGAAGGCCTGGGCTTTTGATCGCCTGGGTATCAATTTAAACCTGAATGAAAACGATATGGTGGCCTTGGCCAACCGCATGATCCAGCAACAGATTGCCGAACCAACTTCTGTAGAAAATGTGCGTGCTCAACTTCAGGGCACAGATCAATGGATGAAGGCACCGAATGGTAAGCCTACCAATCTGACTGAACAGCAATGGCTGCAAGTACGGACACCAGAATTTAAACAATGGTTTGGTGACTGGGAAAACAGCCCAGAAACGGCATCTAAAGTGGTCGATGAGAATGGTGAACCTCAGGTGGTTTATCACGGCACGTCGTCTCAATTTACTCGCTTTAAACTCGGTGGTGGTTTACTGGGTCGTGGCGTATATCTCACCGATCGTTTTGAAGAGGCACAGAACTATGCCGGCAGTCGCTCTCAAGATAATGAAGGTACAGTGATGCCATTGTTTGCCAATATTCCAGAGATGTTTGATAGCGATTCAAAGACCACACGTGAGCAGATTGTTGATGCTATGCAAGACGGTTTTAATGGGATTCGGCACCAGTTCAACGATATGGATTACCTGGTCGCATTTAACCCGGAACAGGTCAAATCAGCCGTTGGAAATACAGGGCTATTTAGCAGCCAAGATACTGACATTCGATTTAGCCGGCAGGCCAATGCTCAGCAGATTATTCAGAATCTGGTCGGCAATATGAATAAGCAGGGTCGCAATAAACTTAAAACCGAAGCAGGTTATAAGGCCACACATGCTTTGCAGTATGTATTAGGTGCACTGGGCCGTCGTCAGTTGACAGAGTTGTATCAAAAACTATTACCACAATTAAAGCCGTATAACGATATGGTGGCAATGATGGATGCTGATCAGAACGAAGTGGCTGCAATGTCAGATGAACTGGCACGTCGTTGGGCTGACTTAAAAGATGAAAAAGAGTTGGCCAATGTAATGCATGATGCAACCTTGGCCAAGATCGATCCGGCCAACCCATATCAGCCAGGTGACAATGTTGCAGAGTATACCAAGCTGAAAAAACAGTTTGATGCATTATCTGATGACGCGAAAAAGGTTTATCGAGAAGCACGTGATGCCTATAAAAAACATCACCGTGATGTACGCCAGGCGATTCAGGATCGTATTCTGCGCTCAAGTATGAGTAATCAGAAAAAGACCGAATTACTGCAGCAGATGGATGCCAATTTCTTTGGTTATACGCAGGGCGTGTATTTCCCGTTACAGCGTTTTGGTAAATATGTGGTAGTGGCGAAGAATAATAAAGGCGAAGTGTTGAGTGTTAGTCGTGCTGAAACCTTGTCCGAGGCTTATAAATTACGTGAAGTTTTATTGACAGAATATCCAGGCAGTAATGTGCTTGAACCAAAACTTGATAAAGAATTTAATGCGGCCCGAGATGGTGTAGGCCGTGGCTTTATGACTACTCTATTTAATGAGTTGGGCAGCCTAGGATTGAATGCACAACGTCAGACAGAGCTAGAAGATATTTTAGGGCAGTTATACCTAAAATCATTGCCGGATCTATCTTATGCAAAACACTCAATTCACCGTAAAGGTACCGCAGGTTTTAGCCAGGATGCTCGTCGTGCCTTTGCCCAGAATATGTTTCATGGTGGCAGTTACTTGGCCAAGCTGCGTTATAAAGATCAACTTGAGGAAATGCTGGATGGAATGCAAAAGCATGCTAATGATGAATTTAATGCTGGTAAAGGTTATGACCAGCGTGTAGCACAACAAGTCATCGAGGAGATGAATAAACGCCATGAGAAGATGATGCAGGCGAACTCACACCCATTATCGACAGCTCTAACCAGTTTAGGCTTCCTGTATTACTTGGGTTTGTCACCGGCATCGGCAGCAGTAAACACCTTGCAAACAGTCTTGGTGGCCTATCCTCAGATGGGTGCTAAGTGGGGCTATGATAAGGCAGGGACAGCACTGGCCCAGGCATCAAATGATTTCCGTAAAGGTGTATCGATCAAAGGGATCAATCCAAAGAACTGGGAAAATGATATTGCCAAAATTCTGAAAGGCGATGAGCTCAAGGCCTATGAAGAAGCTGTGCGTCGTGGTGTGATTGATGTGACCATGGCACACGACTTGGCGGGTATTGCCCAAGGTGAAGACAGTGGGGTGATGTGGAAACTGCGTCCGATTATGCGGGTCGCAAGTACTTTATTCCATAATGCCGAACGCTTTAACCGTGAAGTGACATTTATTGCAGCGTACCGGTTAGCACGTGATAGTGGCTCAATGCACGATCAGGCTTTTGAGCAGGCAATGGATTCTACTTACAAGGGTCACTTCGACTATTCTTCTGGGAACCGGCCACGAATCATGCAGGGCAATATTGCCAAGGTGATTTTGCTGTTTAAGCAGTTTGGCCAGAACATGATTTACACCTTGGCACGTACCGCTCACCAGTCGCTTAAAGGAGAAACTCCTGAAGCACGTCGTGAGGCACAGCGTGCATTGGCCGGTATTGTCGGTATGCATACCGTATTTGCAGGTGTAATGGGCTTGCCTTTGGTTGGGCCGATTCTGGCCATGGCTTCAATGCTCGGAAGTGATGATGATGAACCATGGGATGCAGAAGCTGCTTTGCGTAATGCTCTTGCCGATGCACTGGGTACCAAGACTTCAGAAGTTCTTATGAAAGGTGCTTCACGATTTGGCCCAGCTGACTTGTCTGGCCGTGTTGGTATTAATAATTTGCTATTACCGGATGTGCAGGATGGTCTGGAAGGTAAAGACTTTAGTGATGCTATGGTGATGAGTGCATTAGGCCCAGTGGTAGGGATTCTAACCAATACCTTTAAAGGCCTGGCTGAAATAGGGCAAGGACACGGCATGAGAGGGGTGGAAACCATGTCACCGGTATTCTTACGCTCTCCGTTGCGATCTATTCGATATGCAACTGAAGGTGCCCAAGATAAAACCGGAGTCATGATTAAGGATGATGTAGGTATGTTAAGCCTTGCATCACAAGCTATTGGTTTTAGCCCAAGTGAAGTACGTTTGGCCACCGAAGGACGTAGTGCAATTTATTCGCATACCAAGCGTCTGGATAAGCGTCGTACAGAATTAATGAATGATTATGTTCGAGCAGTTCAGCGTGATGATATAGATGGCCAAAAAGAAATCTGGGCAGAGATTCAAGCCTTCAACCAGAAGAACCCGTCACGTCGGATCAGTAGAGTCCAGACAATGCAAAGTTTACGTCAGCGTGAAAAACGCGTGAAACAGGCTGAGCATGGTATTTATTTGCCGAATAAAAAACGTGAAGATGCAGATATAGGGCGTTTTGCGTTTGATGAGTAAAAAGAAGTTAAAAAACCGCTCTAGAAGCGGTTTTTTAACTACATAAGATCAACTGGCTATTTAAAATTCGTGAGTTGAGTATAATCAATGAATATTTAAAAAATCTATTAAACTATTCCTAAATATTTTCTTGCACCCATAATAATATTATCAGCGGTTTTTTTATTTATTAAAAATTTCTCAATTTCACTACTTGAACAATCAGCAACATCTTGAATCGAATTAATGCCATTATTAACTAAAATTTCAGCTGTATTTACATTTAATCCCTCTATTAAAAGTAGACATTGGATATTTTTTTGATTAGTGTCGAAAACTCGCTTAATGGCAGCATATTTTTTAGCCATTTTTTCCATAAAAGATCTCGATAGTGTTTTATATATTTCAGGTATATTTTTTTCCCAAAAGAGTAGCATTTCTGTAGTTGTTTTTAGCTCTTTAAAGGAATCACAATTAGTTAGTTTTTCAACTTTTTCGATCATATCATCTTTTTCTTTCTGAAGGTTTTCTCTTTCCTTTCTAATTTTTTCTTGTTCTTGCCTTATCATATTAAAATAATTTGTATTATCTATTTCTTGATTCTCATTTTCTTCTTCTTCCTTTGTATCTGATATATATTTTAGTATTTTGGACATACTAATCATCCAGTCATCTATACAGCTTATACTTATAATACATCCATTTAGATTGAAACCAATAGTAATCATCCCTTTATCATCAACAGTCTTTTTATTAATCTCTGCTAGTTTAGATTTTTCATCAATATTTTCTGATATATATTTATTTATATATCTTTTATTTTCTTTAAAGAACTCTTTTAGTAAATTAGTATCATTACTCTCTAAATTAAGTTGCTCTCTTAAATCCAAAGACTCAACAAGTAAAAACTTAGGCTCCAGGATTTCGATATGCTTATCAAGTTCCTCTAACGGAAAATTCATATTCATAGAGGATTCAACGCTATCCACATAAATAATAGGTATACCAATTGTCTGCAGTTTTTCATACAGCTGGTTAGCATTCATAAAATTTCATACCTGTATTAAAAAATTTAATTTTAATCGAGATCTTTTTAAAAAAATATTAAATATGAAAATTCAATATTTAGCACCGACCCTGTAGGGTTCGCGTAACTATCTATAAAAAGTCAATGATGCATCAATAGATCAGAATTTGTATTGAGAGCGTTATGCAAGAAAACACCATCCCCTGGATCATTAAGATCGTACCCGCAGTTGTTGGTGCAATCTTGGCGCTGGTCC
Organism: Acinetobacter sp. 197; assembly: GCF_048148385.1. Classification (NCBI taxonomy): domain Bacteria; kingdom Pseudomonadati; phylum Pseudomonadota; class Gammaproteobacteria; order Moraxellales; family Moraxellaceae; genus Acinetobacter; species Acinetobacter sp. 197. The sequence goes on along the minus strand of NZ_JAYWZK010000002.1, from coordinate 37,852 downwards.
TAAGTGGTGACATTGATAAGGACGGAAAGATAGAAGTCTCACTGAATGTCATCGTCAAATTTATGGCCAGTGTAACTGTCAGTTTGTATGGCGGCTCGGCTTTCATTGAATACTTCAACTTACTCCACGTATCCACGATGTACCAAGGCGCAATCATGCTGTTCTTTGCAGTATTTGGCTTATTGGGGATCGGCATTGTTTACCAGTCCTTTGCATTACTGCAGGGGAAACCTATGTCCGAAGTACTGCATGAAATTAAATCTGCATTTTTAGCGATCTGGGGGAATGGGAAGAAATGAATATTGAACAATTTTTAAATGAACTCATCCGCCGTGAAGGTGGCTATGTGAATAATCCAGCCGATCGAGGCGGAGCAACAAAGTATGGTATTACCGAAGCTGTAGCACGTCAAAACGGTTATAAGGGCCACATGAAGGATCTACCTGAATCACTTGCGCGAGATATTTACCGCAAACAATATTGGACAGTACCGCGTTTTAACCAGGTGAATGCACTTAGTCCACTGGTTGCAGAAGAATTGCTTGATACAGGCGTGAACTGCGGTGTTGGTTTTGCCAAGCCTACCTTGCAGCGCGCCTTAAACCTATTGAACAACCAGGGTAAAGGCGGTTGGCCTGACTTGGTTCCAGATGGTGTATATGGTCCGGCTACCTTAGGTGCATTAAAAACATTCTTGGCCAAGCGTGGCAAGGAAGGCGAAAAGACCTTATTGAAAGTCTTAAATATTTTGCAGGGCAATCGTTACATTGAAATTTGTGAACGCAACCCAAGCCAGGAGCAGTTTTTCTTTGGATGGATCTCGAATCGAGTGGTGATTTAAATGGTGCTAGATGCCTTTTTAGCCCAATTCTATAAAGCTGTGATAGTGGTGCTGCTGGCCTTACTTGCCCTAGCAGTTGCCTTTGGTGCATGGAAACACTTTGCACTTGAGCATAGTGAGTCACAGCGTGAAGCCGATATTGCAAAAGCAATTAAACCTTATGTAGAGGCGGAACGTGAACAACGTAGCCGCGCTGATAAAGTGAGTGGTCAATATGAAGAAGTTAAAGGTCAGGATCGTCTGCACACGGAAGTCATTAACAACAAAGTTGAGAAAATCACGGAACGCCCTGTTTATCGTAACGTGTGTCTTGATGCTGATGGCGTGTCAATCCTCAATGAAGCCGGGCGAATGGAACCTGCCGGCGAATCTGACACAGGACTGTCCCGACCTCCCTGAGATTAAATTAGGGGATGGTGGCTATGCACTTAAAGCCTGAGTAAAAGATCGGCGTATGTATGTCGAATGTGCTCAAGCTAAACGTGCTTTAAATCAAGCTGTTAAAAAGCCCTCATTATGAGGGCTTCTTTAATTATTGCATTTCACCCACTAGTTTAAAAATATGCTTCCATATAAGAGTTAAACCAGACCAATCATACTGAGGATTATCATAATTCTTACTTTTGATCTTATCTTTAAAGTTTTCAAAAATTCTCTTTTTATTTGAGATTTCACCTTGATATTGATTTAAGCCGTCATTGAAACTGCGCCAAATGATTGGATAATATTCAGATGTAATTTGATCTGTAATACAGTCTCTACCTACATACAATTCAATTGATGCTGCTTTGGAATAAATATCTTGTGTAAATTGGCCATTTGGACCTAAAGTAGGATAATTTTTTAATAAATCAAAGTCAGGATACTTAGTTACTTTAATATTTGAAGGTAAGGTAATTTTACTTAATAGATTTAAAGATTCGAGTGCTGCTGTGTCACTATCATAAATAGCCAATATTTTATTTGGCATCTTTGCACCTACAAATGCTTTTACCATTTTTGTCAGTATGTGTGCACCTCCATCTAAACTACTTGCTTGATAATCAATAAATTCGAAAAAGTCATATAAATGTGGAAATAAGATTTTTAGAGATTCTTCAAGAATAAACCTATCTGTAGATCCCTCAGTAAAAATGTAAATTTGTTCAGATGGTTTGGATGATTTTGAAATTAGTTCTTCGCAATTTTTTACTACATTACTCTCAATATCATAATATCCAGCGTTAGTTACTTCGGTTAAATCTTGAATTATTCTTTCTTCACCTGTTAGTAAGTGAGAAAATAAAACAATAATTTCTCTTATGTCATAACTAAAAGTAAATACCTCCTTATCATGAGTGATTTCTTTGTTTAATAAGTTGAAAATTTCATTTGAGGAGTCATTTAAAATATATCTATTTTGATAAAAATATATTAAATAAGAGCAATAATCATCAAAACTCAATGAATCTAATTTTTTTATATAATCGGAAAAAGGTTTTTCTTCTATAAGTAAACTGTAATTTTGATCTATATATTCATTTTTTACAAAATCAAACTTATTTTTAATATCTTCAAAATTGAAACCGAATAAGTTTAAACGTTCTTTAATTAACTTTAATTTACATTGGTATTCAAATGCTTCTTCATATTCACTATCACTTAAATTTCCCCAAACCAATCGACTTCTTTCAGAACATTTACGATCAAAAACTTTTTTATCTGATTCACGAAAAATTAACATTAATTCTGGATGTACATAGGATTTTGTATGAAATAACGGCATATCCTCAAGCATTAACTCTGTCCAACTTCCCAACTTAAAACTCCCAAAAATTACTGTTATGAATATTTTCTTAAATTTACTATATTTTTATTAATATTACATTAGAAATTTATTCATAAATAAAAATAAAAATAAAAATAAAAATATATAGCTATATTTATATTTTAGTAACAAATGAAATTCACTAATTAAGATTTAATAAATAAATGGCTTATTTACCTTAGATTGTTTGACATTGAAGGTTAAAACCCTAAAAGATCTTAAAGTAAAAAGTATGAAAAAAATATTATATTCACTGATGAACTTTTATTGACTTTAATGCTTCATTCTGAATATCTTCTAATAATGTTCTTGTGACTTCTAATAATTCTTCAAAAGATTTATATTCACCATAATTGAAGATCTCCTTGGTTTTTGGATCTTGTACTTCAATATTTATTGCACGGTATAATGTTGATCTAATTCTTAGGCTTGATCTTCGGAAGTTTTTATTATCTCGATAACTTTTACAAAAATTAGGCTTTTTTTCGTTATCAGTATATTCTGGATATATAGCAATTACTTCATTAAAATATTTTTTATAATCATTATTAATAAGATGGTCGTAAATATCCATAATTCGAATACAGTGATGCTCCAACCTACTATGTTTATTTAGGATGATTTTATTGTTAGAAATTTCACTATATATTTTTATATTTGAATAACTCTTGGCTGCTTCATGGCGTATATTTTTATCATTTGGAATAAGATATTTTTCATAAAGTACAAGATTTTCATTCACGGTTTTTATATTAATTATTATATTTTGAATATCTACTAAGCTGATTAAAATAGGATGTAAATCATTTAATATCAAAGAAGCATATTCTTTTTCAACTTCATATGATTTTTGACTTTTCCAAGAATTTATTAGAAGTATAGCAATGATCGGAGTAATGAGGGTGGCGGACCATACAAACATATTTGATATGACTGAAGGGATGCCAGCAGCTTCCGTCTCATAAATACATGTTAAAACCAGTCCTATTAAAACAGCCATAGTTGCTAAGACAATATAAAAAATAATGCTTAAACATATTGTCTCTGCAAAATTATTAGTATTTGAAAACTTATTTAAAAACTTATTCACTTTAGGTTTTTACTCGCCAATCTTAAAAATATTTTAATGATTTAACTCACTGTTCCTAAAACTGGCACCATTCTAGGCCCAGACTTTCTAGCTTTGCTTACGATCTCGACTAGCTCATCATAAGTCAGATTGAATGAATCCGAACTATCGAAAACATAGACTACATTTTTATCTTTAAGTTCTTCAGGTTTTTCAGGAACAAAGCGGGTAGGGATCAACTTCTGAGTTAATTGCTCATCTGTTAAAGCTTTTGGTAAATTATTTGGATCGAATTTTTTAGTCTGCATTTTATTGCCCCCATTTATCAACTATGTCAGCCCAGTCTTGTAGCATTTTCCGGCGTTGACTAATGTATTTAGCGTGATTGTATGATGCCCTTACTTTGTTCTGTTCAGCATGAGCAAGTTGCTTTTCAATCCAATCATCATCGAAATCAAGCTCATTTAAGATAGTACTTGCGGTTGCTCGAAAGTCGTGTGATGTCGAGTTTTTAAGCCCTATTTTCTTTAGAGCACTATTCAATGTAGCACTTCCGATTGTGGCTGCGCTACTGTATGCACTTGAGAATACATACTCTTTGTTGCCTGTTTCAGTATATTGAGACTTGAGTACATTGAACAGTTGATCAGACATAGGAACCAGATGGATCCTATTCTTTTTCATTGTCCTTTCCTGAGAGTTGCTTCGTGTTGAAATGGGGAAGGTAATAATTCTTTCTTCAAAATCGACATACTCCCATTTCATACGTCTGATCTCGATTGAGCGTAGCATTGTGTAGGCTAAAGTGAGTAGGGCATTCTTAACTGTCGCTGTACCGTGGTAATTATCAACCCCTTTTCTAAACTGGACTTGTTGCTCCTTGGAGAGTGGATGAGCGTGTTCAACATCTGGGCGACTGATAGCACCACGCACTGCATAAGTTGGATCATTCTCAGCTCTTAGAGTGGCGATCGCATATCGCATAACAGCACCAATAATTTTGATATTATTTGATGCTGTAACTTCCCCTGTACCTCTAGCGCCTGTTGTACGAACGCGAGTGATCGTTGATTTTGCGATATACAGGACCTCTGCAGCAGTCACGTCAGCAACACTCTTTGCTCCAATTACCGGGTATATATCCGTTTCAAGCGACCATTTTACTTTTCCAACATACGTTTCCGATCTGTTTTTTAAAATCTCGGTAATATATTCCTCAGCAACGGCTTTAAACGTGTTTGCGTTTTTTACACTTTGTACGACTTTTTCTTCTCTGCGAGCTATAGCGGGATTTTTACCTTCACTGAGTAGAGCCTTCGCTTCATCACGATTCTTTCTTGCCTCTGCTAGACTTACCCGTGGATATTCCCCTAAACTTAACATTGAGGCCTTGTTTTCAAATCGATATCGATAGCGCCACAGTTTTGTACCTGTGGGTCTAACTTCAATACAAAGCCCATTATGGTCAGCAATGCGATATGCTTTATCCCTTGGTTTAAGGCTCTTAATTTTGGTGTCGGTGAGCATGTGAGTAACCTAAATAAAATATGAGTAACTTAAAAACTACTCACAATAGTACTCACAAAATAAGATTTTGCATATAGTGCTTAGATTTGTTTTGGTTTCATAAGTATCTAATTTATAATAAATACAATAATTTAAAATTTGTTTAGATTTGCTTTGCTTTATATAATAGTGTTTACGGATGATAAACAATATTTTGTTGCCGTATTGCCGGTACATCATCAGCTTAACCTGAAAAAAGTAGCCCAGGCCGTGGGATGTAAAAAACTCCAGATGGCAGATCCTAAACAGGCAGAACGCTTGACTGGTTATCTGGTTGGGGGAATTAGCCCTATTGGCCAGAAGAAACGGTTAAAAACAGTAATTGATGCAAGTGCCGAACAGTTGAACAAGATTTATGTGAGTGGAGGTAAAAGAGGGCTGGATATAGGACTAAAACCGGCCGATCTTGCCAAAGTGCTCAATGCCCAGTTTGTCGATGTGCTGGATACATAAAATCACAGCAAGATGTTCTTTTAAATTCAGAGAATATAGAACGATAAATTTAAATGAGCTGTATTTTTTTTGGTCGGAAATAACAGTAAATCATCTTATACATTTGTATATTAGAGGCGTGAAAACACAGCCTGACTGTGTCTATAACAAGGAATAAAAACAAAAATACAAATTATTATGCGGAGCATAAGGGATGAAAATTCAAAATAAAAAATGGCCAAAGTTCTGTCTGACCTTGTCTGCGATGGCGATACTATCTGCGTTGCCAAGTGTACAGGCCGCTTCTACACCTTCAGTTGCACCTGCTAATTCTCAGCAGGTTTTCTTTGTCGGAAATAACTGGGATGGCACGGTCACTGTGATTCGTCCATCAGGTGATTTTGGCAAAATCGGTGTCATTAACATGATTCCTGACCGGAAAGAGCGCCTTAAGGAAATTCACCTGAATCCAATCAAGCTGATTGCCTATACTTACATTCAGGCCACAGCAGGGGAAGGGAATGATCAACTGGTGGATGATATGTACTCTACGCCAGACGGGCAATCAGTGGTCGCATCACGCCCAAGTTTCGCCGATGTCGTATCAATCAATATCAAAACTGGCAAGATTAACTGGCGCACACCTGTTGAAGGCTTTCGTGCCGACCATATGGCGGTATCACCAGATGGACAACGGGTCGCCGTATCTGCATCTTCAGGAAATGTAGTGCATGTACTGGATATCAATACCGGTAAGGAAGTAGGTCGTTTCAGCACGGGCGATAAACCGCATGAAAATATTTATTTTGATGGCGGCAACAAGATTCTGAACTCTGCTATCGGCAACGTGGAAACCTCGATGGATGCCCAATGGCAAGATTTTACCAAAGGAAAGCGTTTTATCACCATCGCAGATGCCAATACCCATCAGGTGTTGAGAAAAATTGACTTCAGACCCGCACTGGATGCATTTGGCCGAAAAGATTTGTCCAACTCAGTACGACCAATGGTATTTAGTAAGGATGAAACCAAACTGTATGCCCAGGTTTCATTCTTTAATGGTTTGATTGAATACGATCTGAACCAGAACAAGATTAGCCGGATTGGACAGTTGCCAGGGAGCGACAGTATTCCGAAAGATCGGACAAAATGGGTGAATGATTCGCGCCATCATGGCCTATCGATCAGTGCTGATGGTGAAAAGCTTTGTGTTGCGGGAACTATGGACAATTATGCCACTATTGTTGATCGCAAGACGCTGACTGCCGGGAAACTGATTTCTGCGGGTAAACCGTATTGGGCAACGCGTAGCCCGGACGGTCGTAGCTGTGTGATTTCCGAAAGTGAAACTGATGTGGTTACCGTGATTGATTTTGCTACTGGCAATAAAGTGCTTAGTGTACCAGTAGGAAATCACCCACAACGTGTCCGGATTGGTTATGCGCCTGCAGACTGGTCAACACCGTAGTTGATGAGTAGAAAAGACAGCTTTTGAATAGGGGCTGTCTTTTTAAGCTGAGGACACAAAGATGAATAATAAAACAATTCAGTTATATGTATTGATTACATTGCTCTTGTTTGGAGCCTTACTGGGTATTGGCTATCAAATACGAAAAGAAATCTATCAAACCCATCTTACTAATCAACCCCATTCTGCTCCCGTCCAGCCAGCTGAAAAATCTGCAAATGATGCCTCTGTCAGCTCTACTGCTAATAGTCAAACCAATAAAACCGGACAAAATAATGCATCTGCAAAGCAAAGTGAATTGTTAAGGCAGCAGCAACAATTATATTTGGACTTTTCCACGATGATTAATGCATTAAGTGAAGGACAACGACCCGATCTTCAACAGGTCAGCTTACTAATCACTCAGCAGCAGAAGCTGGTAGAGGCTCAACAGGTCAGCAAGGCCGAGGCGAAAGCACAGATTGAGTTTCTGATCAAAGTCTTGCCTGAAATGGAACATGAACTGCATCGGGCCTTACGAGCTTTAGATTAAACCTGTATTTGCTGTCTGCAGGCTACTTGTATCTTTAATTATTCTAGAAGTGAAAATTGATCGCATAAAAAAGCCCGAATAAAAAGTCAGGCTTTTACAGACAAAATATCGAAGACTTGACAGCTTTATAAACAGTTCGCAGGCTTGGGTACGCCGGCCAAACGGCTTAAGTGACGTGCCACCAGACCAGTATTAAACTTTTCCTGAAGCATGGCATTATTGATATCGGCACTGACAGTTTTCATTAAAAATTTGATTAGAGGGCGCGTTGCTGGTGAATGGCCAAACTGCTGATAGAACTGACGTACCGCTTGCAGAATTTCAAAATGCCATGGGGTCAAGTCAAGGTCCAGGCTATTGGCTAGGAGTTGAGCGACATCTTCATTCCAGATGGTGTAGTCAACCAGATGACCATCTTGATCCAATTCTAAATTCATATTTAACCCATTCATTATTTCATTGAAATGCAGCGATTAAACTGGAGGCAAAGAGCAGCAAAATCTGCATAATTCAACAATTTTACTTGATCAGGTAAGGGCTGTATCAAGAGTTCAGCATCATTTTTCAGCATATAAATTTGCGGCAAGCTTTGTAGAAATGAATGCTCTAGCAACAAAACCGCTTCACCCATCAGCACGACCTGATCGCTCATTGTATAAATCTGAGCCAATTGATCGAGGATCTGTGCAGTTGCCGAATAGCTGGATTGGATCAGATAAAGTGTATGATTTGACATTTGTATATCCTTATTCCTTACCAATACAGCACATGATCAAAGCTTTGAATAAATTCAGGATTAAGCTCAATAAATTCGATTTCTTGTTCGCTCTGCGTCACAAATGGGGAATTTTGATTTTTCTGCTCAATCAGAATCGGAGTGAGATCATAAAACTCGAAACTGTCGACCATATTTGATGCCAGTTTAAAGGCATGTTGTAACTGGTCAAATTGCAATTCTGAACGCAGAAGGCTAAGGGCAGCACCTTGTAGCAGGACTTTAACTTCCGAGCCAAATGTCGCCAATACCATTGTCGCAGACAGACTTTCATGCACCTGCAGGCTGGTCAGATTGGCTTGGGTTAATATAACAAGTACAGATTTCACACAAGATTCCTTGGAAAAGCAACACATTCTAAAAAATGGAACATCTAGAATTGAATCAGACGTTGTGAGGATTGAACAGCATCGGCAAGTTCACCTAAACCGACTAATTCAAACGCATCTGCCAGATTATGCTGATGAATATTGTGACGTTGAGCATTGTCCGGATCTGTAATTCCACGCGCCAGTGCTGCACTTACACAGACCGGGAGGCGAATCTGCAGTGCTTGCCATGCATGTGTAAGATGACGTTGATCGTCGGGTACCCATTGCAGTGCATTTGCGACCGATACGCCGTCCTGATAGAAAAACACACGGAATGCTTCCTGCTTATCCTGCAAAGCCTGAGCTAAACCCAAGGCATGCCAGGCATAGATGGAAGTCGGTGCGGAGGTAACAAGAATTAAGGTACTCATCGAAATTCACTACAGGCTTGATCAATAGCAACAGATTGATCTTGGCTTCATTAGAAAGTAGGTAGTATAAATGATTTTAGTGACGGGTGGATTAGGCTTTTTAGGCTCACATATTGCTTTAAGTCTGTTAGCACAAGGACTAGAGGTCATTGTGGTCGATAATTTGGCCAATGCTAACTTACAGACTCTGGAGCGTCTCGAATTTATTTCTGGTATGTATGTGCCTTTTATCAAGATTGATATTCGCAACACGCCAGCATTGAACAAAGTCTTTGAGCAGAATTCGATTCAGGCTGTGGTGCATACCGCAAGTTTTAAGTCACTGGAAGAATCAGTATTAAAACCACTTGAATATTATAATGATAATGTCAGCTGTATTATGAGTCTCATGCGTGCCATGCAGCGTACCGGGGTACGTCATCTGGTACATTTATCCAGTTTGGCGGTATATGGCCAATCTGGCACAGACTTAAGCGAAGATCTGCCTTTAAACTTTACTTATCCTAATCCTTATATCAAGTCGCAACAGATGGTGGAGGAAATTATTCGGGATACCGCTAAAACTGACAATGAATGGCGGATTGCGATCCTGCGTCTTTCTAATATTGCCGGTGCCTTTGAGCATGGTCTCTTAGGGGAAGCAGTGCCACCTTTACCGAAAAATATTGTTCCTCTGGCAATGCAGGTCGCTGCGCAGCAACGTGAATATCTTGAATTACGCCGTCAGGCCCATACTGCAGATGGCACAGTAGAGCGCAGTTTTCTGCATGTCGCAGACTGTTGTGATGCCGTGATCAAATCCTTACAGTGGTTGTCACAACAGCAGGAATTAAAGTGTGAAGCCTTTAATATCGCTGGTGAACTGATTTCCATACAGGCTTTACTGGATCAGCTTGCTGAAGTCACCCAGTCTGCAATTAAAACTGTGGATGCCTTACCTTATCCCCACGCTGAGCTGGACCAGTTAGGTGCGAATACTGAAAAGGCACAACAGGTTTTGCATTGGCAACGGCAGCGCTCGATCAGAAAGATGCTTGAGGATGAATGGTTGTTTTATCAAAATATTCTCAAAGGACAGTAAATTAGATTTTTAATTTAATATTTGATAATAATTATCATTTACATATTTAATGTAATCGATTACTTTAAATTATTAGAGTAAATTATTGATATACAAATTCCTAAGATTATTAATAAGCAAAAAGAATTGAGGTTGAACATGCAAACACGTATTGAACATGACACGATGGGAGAAGTGGCTGTACCGGGTGAGGCATTATGGGGCGCTCAGACTCAGCGCAGCTTGCAAAATTTCAGAATTGGAAATGAACGTTTGCCACGGCCAATGATTCGTGCCATGGGACTCGTCAAAAAAGCGGCTGCCTTGACTAATGCCGAGCTGAACCAGATTTCACAAGAACTGTCACAATATATTGTGGATGCTGCTGATGAAGTCATCAGTGGTCAATGGGACAGTCAATTTCCACTGGTGGTCTGGCAAACTGGTTCAGGTACGCAAAGTAATATGAACTGTAATGAGGTAATTGCCAATATTGCCAACCAGAAACTGGGTAATCATTTAGGGGCACAAAAACCGGTTCATCCAAATGATCATGTTAACCGTGCTCAATCTACCAATGACTCATTTCCGACGGCGATTCATGTGGCTGCGAGCTTGCAGATCAATGAACTTTTAATTCCGGCAGTCACACGTTTACGCGATACCTTATATGTCAAATCTCAGGAATTTGCTGATATTGTAAAAATTGGCCGGACACATCTGCAAGATGCTACGCCGTTAACGTTGGGACAGGAATTTAGCGGTTATGTTTCTCAACTCGATCATGCACTTCTTCGTCTAGAACAGGCCTTGGGGGGACTGTACGAACTGCCATTGGGCGGGACAGCCGTCGGTACAGGGTTGAACGCTCATCCTGATTATGCTGTTGAAGTAGCTAAAACTCTTGGATATTTAACTGGTTTGCCATTTGTAACTGCACCAAACAAGTTTGAGGCTTTGGCTGGCCGTGATGCTGCAGTATTCGCTTCAGGTGCCTTAAAGACTTTAGCGGTTAGCTTAAATAAGATCGCTAATGATATTCGATGGTTAGCCAGTGGCCCACGTTGTGGTTTTGGAGAACTCCGTATTCCTGAAAATGAACCGGGTTCTAGCATCATGCCGGGCAAGGTGAACCCAACGCAAAGTGAAGCGATGACCATGGTAGTCGCGCAAGTTCTCGGCAATGACACCACCATTAGTATAGCGGGTGCATCAGGTAATTTTGAACTCAATGTATTTATGCCGGTCATTGCCTATAATCTGCTGCAATCTATCCAGTTATTAGGTGATGCTTGTAATAGTTTTAATGATCATTGCGCCGTTGGTATTGAGCCAAATCATGAAAAAATTGAACATTTCTTGCATGATTCTTTAATGCTGGTTACAGCCTTGAATCCGGTCATTGGTTATGAGAATGCAGCCAAAGTTGCCAAGACCGCTTATAAGGAAGGTAAAACCTTGAAACAGGTGGCTGTGGAACTTGATCTCGTTACAGCTGAACAGTTTGATGAAGTCGTCAGACCTGAACAGATGGTTTCACCGAATGCCAAATAAAGGTAAATGTTTTTAATCTTTTAGCTGTTTTATCATGGAATAGTCAGCAATGGTTTTTATCTCGGGCAGACTTGCGTACAATAGGGGCTAGATAAGATTACCCACTGATGATTGTTTTATGTTTGATATTTATTTAACGGATGTTCAAAAAAAGGTGCAATTCAAGGATTATCCAGGTGAGCATCCTGTTAAATTTATTCTGAATTTCAAAAAGATTTTTCCAAGTGTTATGGAGCTTCTTTTACCTGTACTGCCAGATAATGAAAATCTGGAAGAAATGTCTTGGGAATCGACCAGCGATGATTTTGAAACCTTCCAGATGTTTTTAACCGGTTGGGGCATCATCGAATTACGTTTGAAAGCGATTATGCAGTTTAAAGATAAAGCATTTGCGGATCGTCTAGTTAAACAAGCCCAACAGAAACGCAAAGATTATCAAAAGCAGCAAACCCAGCTCAGCACAGTTGAATTGGATTATCTTTTTATGCATGAGATGCATGCTTTAATTGATGCAGAGCTGGTTGAGCTCGGTGAAAAATTCTATTTACCGGTTTTACGCGATCTTTGGAAAAACAAAGTATCTGCTCAGGTTTTGAATGCAAAGTTTTAAACCAGGTGTTTAGCTTTTATTTATAAAATTAATCCCTCAATTTTGAGGGATTAATTTTATCTGAAATATGAGAATTTTTTCATAATTCCTTGTCTAGCAAAATAGCCTAAGCTATAGAGATTTTATAAATAAATATCTTAATTTTGCTCAGTAATAGCGCATGCTAGATCATGGTTTATCATCTGGCCCTTTAACAGTGCATATGTTTTAACGATTGTTCAAAAAATAGATGAAAATGATCATTTTTAGCTAAAAAATATATAAAAATATCAAATAAATAGCCTAGTAATTAAGTCAATTATTTTTTAAGGTATAGGTGCTTTAGCTTATTATAAGGTTAAAGCCTCATTAATTAGTTATCCTTCACAAAAATAGCTGAAGGTTCAAATTTTCCCGAAGATATATCCCAGGATTTTGAAAAATGTCGAACCAGTTTTTAGATTTAATTACTAAGCGCCGTACTATTTATGCTATTGCCAAGAATGTTGAACAATCTCCTGAATATTTAACTGATCTGATTCAGACTGCGATAAAACAAAGCCCATCTTCTTTCAATTCTCAATCTTCACGCGCCGTCATTTTATTCAATTCAGAACATGAGAAGTTCTGGGGCTTTGTTGCAGACAAATTAAAAAGCTATGCCAAAGACGAAGAGAGTGCTGCAAAGACCACAGCAAAGATGGCCAGTTTTGCAGCAGGGGTAGGTACAGTCCTATTTTTTGAAGATCAAAACGTAGTGAAAGGTTTGCAGGAACAGTTCCCATCTTATGCAGACAACTTCCCAATCTGGGCGGAACATTCGACTGCAATCGCACAATTTGCAACGTGGACAGCATTGCATACAGAAGGGTTGGGCGCATCATTGCAGCATTACAATCCGATCGTAGATGAGCAGGTTCATGCGGAATGGAGCATTCCATCAAACTGGAAACTTCGTGCACAGCTGGTATTTGGTTCGATAGAGGGTGAGCCGCGTGCCAAAGATTATCTTGCGGATGAAGAGCGTTTTAAAGTTTTTAAATAACTTTATTCATATCTGCCCTTAACCAGTGTAAGGGTAGATATTTTTTAGATTTCGATGAAATTCTCATGAGCCTCATTAAAATTAAGTTAAAATAGCGCGCTAATGTAAAAAATTAATGAGTACAACCGAATGTCGAAAAACACGCAAAACCTGTCACCTTTACAAGAACTGATCGCAGAACAAAAACTGCTCTGTGAAGAAGTTGGTTCGGCTTATGTTGCAGTGAGTGGTGATGATGTGGTTGCCGTGGCCGTACATACCTTGAAACAGGATCCAATTGTCGGCATTCGTAAAAAGCCTGAGTCGGCTGAAAATATCAGCTGGTATATTTACGGGGGAGAACCTTCAAGTGAAGATGCTTTTGAAACCATGACCGTACGTGAATTACAGGATATTGCACCAGAAGTATTGCCGTATCTGGCTCTGGAAACAGGTTTTCGTTTCATGATCGATGCCGATGATTATGAAGATGTCTGGAAAGAAGAAATCTAAATGCTAAAAAAATCATCTTTCATTTGTGCTGGATTGCTATTAGGGCTAAATAGTATGCTCTTTGCAGAGCCACTTTCACAAAGTGCCTACGACCAGTTTATTTCAGTACAGACTAAAATCGTGAATGAAACCAAGCATATTTTAGATGAAGATGATCAAAAGGCAGATGCTCAAACTCAACGCCAGGCTTTCTGTAATCGATTGAAAGCCTATGAGGATATTCAAAAGGTGTCCGAAGAAAATAGTGATCTGAGTATGGCACCTACGATGGCAATGATTGCCAGAAACTTTCTGGAGCGGCAGGATCAAAGTTTGACTAAATCTGGAATGACGGCGAGTGTATTTTGTAAAAATAGGGAAGTAGAATAGGTTATAAAACACTTCTCTTTCTCGAACGTTTTTCGCTGGAAAATATAAATAAAGCAAATGATTCTAATTTGAATAACCGGGCTTTTATAAATACGAAAAGTTCATTATTAATATATTTTCAATAAAACTATTAAGTTAATTTAAAATAAATTTGATAGAATTACCTTATATCTCGGGGATATATCCACTGATATTATCTCATTAATTAGAATATTTAAGTAATGGCAATTATTTTTCTAAAAACTTCCTAGAAATACTAAATAGTATTTGATAAGAAATGATTTTCATCCGAGCTAGGCTAGTTGCTGCACGCAGCTCATATTTAATAATTCAAATATCTTTAAAAGTTTGTAAAATAGCCTAAGCGAATTATAAATGTTAATAGCTATGAAAAGAAAAGGGGAGGAAACTTAATAATAGTATTTTCTGCTTAGCCAATTTGTAAGAAGCTAGGTAGTAAATTCCACCTGACTGCTTATACACCCGAAATATGACTTGTAAATGTAGTGTGGCTTATTATGCATATCCAGTTTTTGATTATGAATGAGTAAATAAGTGATAGTCAGAAAATTAAAAATTTTAAAGCTACCTGAGCTTATTTGAATAATAACAGCTAGTTTTTAGACCTCTCTGATTTTAAAAAATTGTACCAGTTTCACCTATTTAGCCTAAGCAAAAATTATTGCATATAAATAGCCTAAGCATATTTTAAAATTTAGCAATTGATTAATTCCCAATAAAATTCCAATATCACCACATCATCTATGAAATCACGGAATTCTCAAATGATCCTCAACTACCAAATCACCAGTCATGATAACTCAACACTTGTACCAATGGTCTTCATTCATGGTTTATTCGGCAGCTTGAGTAATTTAGGAATGCTGGCGCGACATTTTTCAAGCCAGCGTACCGTCATTCAGTTAGATCTGCGCAACCATGGCTTATCTGGACATAGTGATGAGCATAATTACCACTTGATGTCAAAAGATGTACTTGAAACATTAGATAGTCTTAACATCACCAAATTTGTTGTGGTAGGGCATTCTATGGGCGGCAAAGTTGCCATGAAACTGTCTGATATTGCGCGTAATCGGGTAGAGCAGCTTGTGGTTCTGGATATAACTCCAATCCCATATCATGAAAATCATCATGCGGAAATTTTTGAAGCCTTATTTGCTGTCGAGCGTGCAAACCTAAGTTCCCGGTTAGAAGCGACAAAAATCATGCGTGAATATCTGAATGAAGAAATGGTAATTCAGTTCTTGCTAAAATCTTTTAACAAAGGGAAGTGGCTGTTTAATGTACAGGCGCTCTTTAACCATTATCAGGATATTTTATTTTGGGAAGATATTACTCCAATTGATACTCCGGCACTTTTTCTCAGAGGTGGTAACTCTTTTTATATTTCTAAACCAGAGCATTTCGCTGCGATTGACCGCCAATTCACCCATTCCAAAGTTGAACTCATTGAAAATGCAGGTCATTGGCTGCATGCTGAAAATCCTGCACAAGTACTGGAACATATACAAGCATTTCTAGATGCACAATAATAAATAACACGGTTAACTTTGAAACTTTGAATCGAAGGTCAGTATCCAGCTGCCTGTAGCTGACCTTCATTAACCAACTGGTTTGCCATTTCAGCGGTTTTTTTCAAACCTGGCATACGATATTCAGTATGACCATAATCTTTAATCGATTTCCACCGACCGCCCCATGTGAGTCCGACCGATTCTGCGACTTGACCATACAGTTCATAACCACGCATTGCCCATGGATCACGTTCGCTGATGATGACTTTACCATGACGTTTAAAGGCAACGTCAGCTGCTAAACCGAACTGATGATAACTTTGATAACCTCTAGCACGCGTGGTATTCGGATTTGCAGAAAGTGAATTTTGACGTTCCGGACTGCGATAACCTTCTAGTAAAACCAGTTCATATCCATACTGTTCACGCATTATTTTGAAGACCATCAATAAACGCTGTTTATAACGTGGATTAATTTTATTCCATTTCCGGTTAACTATATTGAGATCACTATGATTATGGATCATAGGCAGATGTACATCTTCAGTAGGATCAGGTGGATTTATAACTTGGGCAGAAACAACATTGGTATAGTAATGGACTTCTCCCTGTATGGCTTCTTCAATCAGATGACCTTCTACTTCTGGGGGCGGTGCTAACACCTGACCATCGAGTAAAGTATAAATTTGGGGATCAACTTCACGTAAATAATTTGCTTCAAAAGTACTGGCAGTAATGGGGCGGGTTAAAGTAAAAATTACAATACTGCTAAATAACACTAAGGCCGCCAGCAAAATCCACCATTGTTGAATATGCCAATGTGACTGGATTTTATCTGAAGATGCTGCCTGATTAAATTCCCAGGCAACCTGTCTGGCTGCCAAAATTCGGTTCTTGCTATATGGTAAAATTTGCATGCACAGGTTTATCAACCGGATTCGGAATTCATAAGAAACCAGCAGCAACATACCTAAGCTAAGCAAAACAAAACTGAAAAAAATGAAGTAGATCATGCTATTTATGACAGTGCTACTTCAGCACTTTCCTGTAGCGTAGTTGCTGAGGGCTGTTCCTGTGACGAAGTATTTGTAGTTTTTAGCTCAACAGATTTTTCTGTTTGTGCTGGCGATAGACGATCAGCATTTATATTTAAAGAACTTTTTTGCGAACCTTTAATTATCTTAGTCTTTATTGCTGAAGATTGAATTGTCCGAATTTCCGGTTTAAGTGGTTTATTTTTATCATTGGCCTGAATTAAAGGTTTTTGCTCTTGGGCACCAAACGCAGATTCAAAAGGTGAAGTATGGTTTTTAGATTCTGCATTACTTTCTGGCTTTGCTACCTTAAACATATTTTCAATATTCTGATCAAAACCATCTTCTGGGTTCTGGATATTATCCTGATCCAACGGCATAGCGGCTCTTGGAATAATTTGCTCAGATTCTGCGGCATGATTTAAGTCGGATATGTGATGATTTTCTGCATTAACTCGTGTACGGCTTGATCCCGAATAATTCTGATAATAACCATAGACTAGTAAAACAGAGCTTACTGATAGCACCCCCAATACAAATCCGCTCAATAGGTAAAATTTAGGAGAATGAGGAACCGGCTTTATAGACTGTAAAAGACGAATATGTTTATTATTTTTGTTTGCCATAGTGAGTATAATATTTATGGTAAATGGATAGTGATGTGGGCCTGTTCTGCAGGAACACTAATCACATTCTGATATTGGGAAAATGCTGCATTACGGTCTTTGGACAACACATAGTGCAGACCAATAAAGCTTGCCAGAGCAAACACTAGCCAGAAAATCAGAATCCAGAAAAATGGCAATTCACGGTGAATGATATGTTTAATCTGGTCTGGAATTGCAGCAAAAGGAGAAAATGCCTTTTTCCCTTTGAGGTAATCGATTTGATCACCGACACGACTAATCAGACTGTTCAACTGACTCATTGATTCAATTCTGTATTTACCATGAAAACCTAATAATAAACAGTAATGATAAACTTCAAGAACGGCGAGGCATTCCTTGTCTTTATTGCGGATTTCTTCCATGTGTTCAAAAAAACGATAACCAGCCAGTTGTGATCCAAATAAACTGAGTTGTAGCGGGCTCATCATCCAGAAATTTTTCAGGTCAAAAAAACGGGAATCCTGTTGGGTGGCAATCGTCTCATCTAACAAAGCACAATATGCATATTGTGCATTATTAATATCTTCTGCAGAAAATTGCAGTTTTCTTGCCTGGTTTTCAAAACGTGCCAGCATATCTAGCACTTTCTGGCGGAAGGACTCCGGATTAGAGGGTACATACTGATTGCGAATCAGGAAAACCACATAGAATCCATCATGTAATAGATCGACCAGATGGGTAGTTGCTGAGTGTTGACTCTTATCTATCTTTGTATTGGTCTGAAAACCTGTACCAATTTGTCCATCATCAAATAGCGATGGCGCATTATTAATACTATTCATTATTCTTATCCATTTACCACAGCAATCAGTTCAATTGAAATATCCTGGAATCCGCTGGGGATATAGATACAGATGGTCTCGGACTCCAACATCCGTTGATACAGTTCATTATTTGGTTCAATTTCAAAATAGCTTACCCCTGAACGCACTGGAATGGCGGTTGGCACTTGAATCAGATGCTGAACAGGTACAGCTGGCAGTGCTGCAATCACGCGTTGTTCAACATCGACAGTACTGCCAACCTTGAAACGGATCGGCACATAGGCAATCAGATCATGGGCTGGCATGACACTACTCGATACTGCAAGATACAAACGGGTTTCTCGGGAAATTTTGTCTGTTTCAAGACTGCCAACCCAATAGGATGGACGGGTTTCTTTCAGGGCAATACTGATATAGCGGTTTGAAATAATCGTATCCAGCAATTCACGTAAAATCACGTCGAGCTGGCCAAAGCTTTCCTGTAAATGATGATGTTGATATTGGGGTAAATGATCGACAGCATAGGCGGTTGAAAAAGTCAGGAGCGAGCCGGTCAGACGTAATAATTCAGAATACAGCCGTTCTGGATGAATACGTGGATACTGCAAGATGTGATTCAACGTTGCATGTGCAGTATTGAGTGCATTCACCAGCCAGAAAGACACAATATCACCAGAACGGAATTCAATCAGTTTCTGTTCATTTTCCCGGTTATTGTTTTGAATGGTTTTGATCTTGGCCCGGATAATATTCAAGGTACGCTTCAGATTATTCAACAGATTTTCTGATGCTTCGATATGCAGGATGGGGGGAATAAACTTGTGATCCAGTACAAAATTCCCGGAACTTTGCCGTTTCATTGTGCCAATCGGAAGATAAAAATAGCCATCCAAAGCCTGTTCAGGTCCCTGGCTTATTTCAAAAATCTTAAATTCAGCACGACGGCGTACCAAGGTAATTTCTGCTGTAGCCGCATTGGTAAACAGATCATGGGTTGAACTTAAATAGGAATGGTAGCGGCTGGATTGAGAATGATCTTGATGATGAAGATTCTGCTTACTTGCCTGAATCATCGGTAAAGCAAGATAAATCGCCATTTCTGTACGCAGATTCAAAGTATCAAGCTGTATGGGTTCAGGTAATAGATCCAGTTCAGGTGCACGATAAATTTCCCCATCTTGCCAGACCATTTTAATCCGGCTGAGTGCCAGTATATTCATGCCTAACTGGGTTTCATCGAATTCAATTGACTGAATTCCATAGGCAAAAGGCAAGCTCGCCTGAATGATATGGTTCAGGCGTTGTTCGTGATAGGCATCCTGTAACTGAAAATGCTGAGGTCTTAAAAATAGGCCTTCACCCCAAAGAACTTTTTCTGCTTTAAACATTCAGTATTACCACTCATTATTGGAATTATTCATATCGTGTACACCTAGTAACTCTTGAACCTGTTCCAGGGGATTTTCATTTTTAATCACTTGTGCCAGCCATTCATGAAGTGGCATCTGACTCCAGCGAATGGTTTTTTGCAGCATATAACTTACCGGACTATGCGGTTCGTGCATCTGGAAATAATCCGCAATTTCATTTAAGACTTTCAATGCCTGTTCCCGATTGGCCAGATGATTTTGTGGCTGTAACCGGAATTGAGTTTGAACAACAGGGGAGGAAGTATCTGTATAAACTTGCTGAATTCCTGAGTCTGTCGGCGAGATTAAGCTTTCAGTATTTTGATTCGCTAATTGTTCCACTTTATATAGACGTTTAATTAGGGAAATGATCGAATCAATCTGTTCGTCAATTGCAGAAAAACTCGGTGCATTCAAACCCAGTAATTCATCCAGAATAGTTTTTAGATGGTGCCAGTGCTGTTGAATATCCAAAACCTGCTGGTAGTTTTCTATTATTACAGAGTGGGAAGTAGCCTGTAGCAATTGCTCGAACTTTTGTAGCTCATCGTTGCTACTTGAAGATTCGCCATCTTCATCCTGCTGATTACGGCGTATCCGGACATTTTTCTGATGTAAAAATGCCTCATAATTTCCTAAATGATAAAACGGCGCCTGACTGACCAGGGGAACCTGTTTCATCAAAGCTGGAATCTGGTTGATTAAGCCTTGTAGCAAACCCAGGCGCTGATCCAGATCATCATCCTCAATTAAAGGATGCATGTCCTGCCAATATTGCTGAATACTGCGATGGCTCAGTTCCAGGCCGCGTGCAACCCCTTCAAATCCGTGAGTTCTTGCCCAAGCTTCAGCTAACCAGATATAAAGACGCAGATCTTTGGTTTTATCACTTAACAACTCAACTGATTTATTCAACACAAACTGCCAGTCTGCCTGACGTGGCTCAGAGATCCAGTCGCCTTGATCTAACAGAGGATCATCCTGAGTTTTGGCCTTTTTAATGGCATGAAAGTCATTTGAAAACGAGCAATCCTCACCACCTGGCTGATGATCAGAGATTGGGGCAAGCAGTTGTTCAATATCTAGAATCATTCTTCACCTGAAACTTGTTCTTCTTATTTAATTCTTTATCTTTTAAAATATAGCTTTATACAGCATCCGTTTTCTGTTTCCGGATGCGTTTAGTTTTCGCTTTAAATTGCTGTGGATCTAAGTGATAAATGATTTCATCATTTTCAACATCAATCTTAATTTTTTCAGGAACTTTTTCCTCACTCAACGCCATCAAAATTTCAGTCGCTAAAGCCGGTAATACGCTGGCATTGAGAATATGGTCAACATTACGGGCACCACTATCAACTTCTGAACAACGGCTTAGGATTAGTTCTAGCAGATCATCGCTATAAGTAACTTCTGTCTTGTATTGTGCCTGAACACGCTGAATAATTTTGCCAAGTTTATGTTCAATGATTCTGATCAGCAGATCATCATGCAGCGGGAAGTACGGTACGATCTGCATACGCCCCAAGAACGCCGGCTTGAACTGTTTATATAAACTTGGCTTAAGCTGTTCCATCAGCTCATGTTCACTTGGCCAGTTTTCAGGTTCCTGATTGAGACAGACCTGCATAATCGCAGATGATCCTGCATTTGAAGTCAGCAAAATTGTGGTGTTTTTAAAATCAATCAAACGACCTTCACCATCTTCCAGCATGCCTTTATCAAAGACCTGATAAAACAGTTCCTGTACATCACTATGTGCTTTTTCAATTTCATCCAGCAGAACCACACTATATGGATTACGGCGAACAGCTTCAGTCAGTACGCCACCTTGCCCATAACCGACATAACCTGGCGGTGCGCCTTTTAATGAAGAAACGGTATGTGCTTCCTGATATTCAGACATATTAATCGTGATTAGATGTGACTCGCCCCCATGCAGTTCATTGGCGAGGGCGAGGGCAGTTTCAGTTTTACCAACCCCACTTGGTCCCACTAATAAGAAAACACCTTGTGGTTTGTTAGGATCTTCCAATTTGGCTTTAGACGTTTTAATGCCTTGCGCCAGTTGTTGCAGGGCATAATCCTGTCCCATCACACGCTGAGCCAGACGGTCTTCTAGCTGTAATACCTGCCGGATTTCATCATTGGCCATCTTGCCCACTGGAATACCTGTCCAATCCGAAATGATTTCATGAATGATGCTGGCATTGACCCGTTCAAAGACCAATGGTTTTTTTTGCTGTACTTCAGTCAGTTCTAAACGTAATTTTGCAATTTTTTGACTGGATTTTTTATCGTGTTCTTGTGCCTGAATATCCCTGATCTGCTGAACAATCTGTAATTCTCGTTGCCATTGTTCGGCTAGATACTGAATGTCCTGTTTTAAATCTGCAATTTTTTTAGAAAGATCATTTAGTCTTGCATGATGAATTGGCAGGTTCTGGTTTTCCTGGGTTAATAGCTTGTGTTCCAATTCCAGATTATGCAGTTGTGCTTGCAGATGATCGAGTTGAGCCGGCTGTGCATTCTGGGTCAATGCAACCCGAGCGGCTGCAGTATCCAGGACACTAATCGCTTTATCTGGAAGTTGACGTCCACTGATATAACGATGCGAACTATGCACAGCAGCAACAATCGCTTCCTCATCAATCTGTAAATTAAAATGTTGAGCCATCACTGGAATCATGCCACGCAGCATATCAATCGCGACCGCTTCAGTCGGCTCTTCAACTTTGACAACCTGAAAACGGCGGCTGAGAGCTGCATCTTTTTCAAAATATTGTTTATATTCAGCCCAAGTAGTTGCTGCAATAGTTCGTAGTTCTCCACGTGCAAGTGCCGGTTTGAGTAAATTAGCAGCATCATTCTGGCCTGCCTGACCACCTGCGCCAATTAAGGTGTGTGCTTCATCAATAAACAGGATGATTGGATGAGAAGAACTTTGTACTTCCTGGATCACCTGTTTCAGGCGGTTCTCAAATTCACCTTTGACACTGGCACCGGCCTGTAACAGCCCCATGTCCAGCACATGTAATTGCACATTCTTCAGAGCGTCAGGTACCTGTTGCTGGGCAATTTTTAGTGCCAAACCCTCAACCACCGCAGTTTTGCCGACACCCGGTTCACCCGTCAAAATTGGATTATTCTGACGACGGCGCATTAAAATATCCAGCATTAAGCGAATTTCAAATTCACGCCCAATCACTGGATCAATTTTTCCTTCAACAGCTTTATGGGTCAGGTTGATCGTGTATTGATCCAGTGCTGGTGTTTTTTTGAGTAAAGTTTGAGAGTTTGGAGTTTTTACTGGCAGAGAAGGATGAGTTTGAGTTGACACATTTTCGATACTGTCCTGACATAAAGCCAGAAACTGATGCTTCATTGTATCGATCGGAATCAGTTCAAAAATACAGGATGAACGCATCGCAATCTGATACAGATCGGAAGCAGTCAGTAAAGCTACCAGTAGGTGTCCACTACGGATGACAGGTTCTTTTTCAGCAGATGCCAATAGCCAAGCTTGCTCAAGTAAACGGATAATTGACTTGGCAAAAATAGGGGTGCGTGAGTTTCCTTTGTTAAGCTGGAGTAAACTTTCCTTTAGATCATCCAGCAGGGCATCTTTGGAGAGCTTGTAATTTTTAAGCAGAAACTGGACATCATTTAGCTGTTCATGCGACAGCAATTCCAGGAAAAAATGTTCAATTTCGATTTCGTAGTTTTGCTGGTTAATACAGGTGTTGGCAGATTTCTCAAGACATAAGCGTGCATGATCAGATAATTTAGTAATTAAAATTTTTAGGTTATTCATGTGTTTCTCATTATTTATTCTTGCAAGGCACAATGTCTTTAAAAATTAAAAAATATCACTGCGCTGTTCTTATTATTTATTTGCATGACTACAATCTAATCAGTTTTACTGATCTATTCTGATCCTGTTATTGCATATTTTTTAATGAATAAAATAATAAAAGTCATATAATCTTTAACATTTATTAAAATACTGTTAAAAAATATTTCACAAAATTCAATTTTTGTTGTTGACTTAGTGTGATCATTTTTTGTTAAATTCGCAAGATGATTTTTAAACAATAAATACAGAAAAATCATTTCAAATAAAAAATTAAACAACCAGAAAAAGAAAAATTTGAGGCTTATTTTGAAAAAAAATCTGAGTTCCATACTCGTGTTGATGATGGTTGTCTGCACGATGAGTTTGATGCAGACGCATGCTGCAACCCTGAAAAAATCATGTCTTAAAGCGTATCCACTGGCTGACGGAGATACTGATCCAGAAATCCTGCAACAGTATCAACAGCTTTGTACCAAGCCAGCTCAGAAAGATCTTAAGTTGCAGCGTGAAATTAAAGCCAATATTGCCCAGCTTTATCTGGATCGTGGTCTGCATCTGAAGGCACTTCAAGCTGTAGATCAGTTAAATCGTGAAAATTATACAACACGTCAATTAACAGATATCACATTCCTTTCTGGTGTGGCGATTTCAAATAAAGCTGTGAATTATATGCGCAGCACCGAAATTCGTCCGCTGACTGAAGAAACCTATGCCATTACCAAAGTTTTCAATGACAATGTACGTCTGTCTCAACCCGTCACTGTAATGCCTCTACGTGCAGAGAAGAATTCAAGCACCAAGAAACAAACTGTGGCAAGTTCGAGCAAAAAATCCAGCTCGACCAAGTCACGTCCAAGTGCTCCGACTAAAGCCAAAGAAACATCTACCAGTAATGTTGTCGCCAAGAAAAATGAGCCTGTCGTCACCCGTAATGTTCCGCCTACCTCCAATCCATTTGGCGCACTTCGTAATAATTAATAAAAAATAATATAGGAATCAGCATCATGGCTAAGCGTGAAAGTGTACAGAAGAAATTACAGCGGATTCGTCCACCGCGGGTTCAATTAACTTACGATGTGGAAGTCGGTGATGCACGTGAAGTGAAAGAATTACCTTTTGTGGTTGGGGTACTTGGAGACTTTTCAGCAGCATCCGAGCTGGAAAAAACCAAACTAAAAGACAAGAAATTTATCAATGTGGATTTAGACAATATTGATGAAGTCATGGAATCACTGGCGCCACGTGCCAACTTTCAGGTTGAGAACACGCTGACCGAAGAGGGTGGCAAGATATCTGTAAATCTGACCTTCAATTCCATGGGTGACTTTAAGCCAGAACAGGTGGTACAGCAGGTTGAACCATTACGTCGACTGGTTGAGGCACGTGAACGTTTAACGGATTTACGCAACAAAATTTCCAATAATGAACGTCTGGAAGATATTCTTGATGACGTGCTGAAAAGTACGGATCAGATTCGCAAGATAAGCGTGGAGGCTGAAAATGAGTAATTTAAATGCAGCAACTGCTGAAAATGTGAATGTTGAAGAATACTCATTACTTGACTCTATCGTTGAGCGTAGTCGTATCGCGCGTACTGATGAAGAGCATGATCGTGCCAAAAGCCTGATTGGTGAACTGGCACGCGAAGTCATGGCAGGGACAATCACCGTATCTGACAACATGATCCTGGCATTGGATAAACGTATTGCCGAAATCGATGCACTGATTTCAACCCAACTCAGCAAAATCATGCATCATAAACAATTTCAGAAAATTGAATCGACTTGGTGTGGTTTATATTATTTCTGTCAGGAAACGCCATCCAATTCCTTGATTAAAATCCGGATGTTGAATACCACTAAAAAGGAATTGATCAAGGACTTCCAAAGTGCGACTGATTTTGACCAAAGTACCTTATTTAAAAAGATTTATGAAGAAGAATATGGTTCTTTCGGTGGTGCACCTTATGCGACCTTGATTGGTGATTTTGAGTTTGATCGTACGCCAACAGATATGTTTTTACTGGAACAGATTTCACATGTGGCAGCAGCAGCACATGCACCATTTATTTCGACAGCTAGTCCAAGCATGTTTGGTCTTGAATCATTTACTGATATTGATCGTCCACGCGATGTTTCCAAGATTTTTGAAACCGCTGAATATGTGCAATGGCGTTCCTTCCGTGAAAGTGATGATGCACGTTATGTCGCATTGACCATGCCACGTGTATTGGGTCGTCTGCCATATCATCCAAAAGAAGGTACTGCAACTGAAGGGTTTAACTACGTTGAAGAGGTTTCTGGTGAAGATCATAACGAATATCTATGGATGAATGCAGCTTATGCCTTCGGTACCCGTTTGACCAATGCATTTGACATGCATGGCTGGTGCGCAGCGATCCGTGGTGTAGAAGGGGGTGGTGTGGTAGAAGGCCTACCTGTACATACGTTCAAGACCAATGATGGTGATGTAATATTCAAATGTCCAACTGAAATTGCCATTACCGACCGACGTGAAAAAGAACTCAGCGACCTGGGTTTTATTCCGCTGGTGCATTGCAAAAATACAGATTATGCAGCGTTCTTTGGTGCGCAATCGACCCAGAAACCAAAAAAATATGACAATGATGCAGCCAATGCCAACTCAGCTTTATCAAGTCAGATCCAATACATTATGGCAGTTTCGCGTATTGCGCATTATTTGAAAGCGATGATGCGTGACAAAGTCGGTAGTTTTGCTTCAGCTGGTAATGTTGAAGCCTTCCTGAATGACTGGTTATCACAATATGTGCTCTTGGATGACGGTGCTTCTCAGGAATCCAAGGCGCAGTATCCATTACGTGAAGCGTCAATCAAAGTTGTAGAAAGTCCAGCTGAACCTGGTCACTACAAATCAGTGGTCTTCTTGCGACCACATTTCCAGCTTGATGAGTTGTCAGTATCCCTGCGGCTGGTCACTGAATTGCCGCAATCGAGCAGCTAAGCCGGTTGTGTTTTCTATTATTTATAATAAAACAGGTTAAAAATAACAATGAAAGATATATACGTCCAATTTCGCGGTAAATATAAAGTAGATGGTGAATCACGCGATTCTGAACATAAAAGCTGGCTAGAAGTAAATTCCTGGTCACATAATATTCGTCAGCCAAAATCTGCAACTTCTTCTAGCGTTGGTGGTCATACCGCTGAGCGTGTAGAACATTCTGACATGATTTTTGTCAAAGACCTGGATGCAACCAGCCCCAAACTTTGGGAAGCCTGCTCTGCTGGTTATACCTTTGATGAAGTGCAAATTGACTTCTATCGTGCCAACGGCGACAAGCGTATCAAATACCTTCAGATCAAACTGAAACACGTGCTGGTTTCTCAAGTAACGCCAAGCGTGAATGAAGAAGGTGTACCGACTGAAGCATTTGGTCTGAAATATGCTGCGGTTGAATGGACTTATAACCAGCAAGATATTAACGGAACGCAGAAAGGTGCCATAACCAAAAAATGGTCATTATCGAATAATACCGCATCTTATGCAGCTTAATTCTTCTGTATTTAGAGGCTTGCACATGCAGGTCTCTAGCTGAAAGTTGAATATTCTAAATGGATGATGGAAACGCATGAATCTGGATCAGCTTTATCCTTATGGATTCCGTCCAACCTTATTTGACCGGCTGTTGCCACAAGATGAAGTCAGTACACAAGGCCTGTCGATTCAGAAATTGCGTGAAGCCGTGGCGGCAGATCTGGAAGATTTATTAAATAGCCGAATGGCCAAACTGGATCATATTATTGATGACTATGCTTGGGTAAAACAGTCCATCCTGCAATTTGGCATTATTGATTTTGTCGGTTTATCGACCGCAAACCCAATGGATCGCGACAAAATTTGTCGCTCAATTGAAGCATCTATTTCAGCACATGAACCACGGCTTAAACATGTACGGGTAGAAATGCTGCTGGATGAAAACAATATGGGTAGTCTTTGCCTTAGCATTCATGCCTATTTAAATATCCATCCTTTATATGAACCTGTAGTTTTTGATGCTTTACTGAAACCGACCACACAACAATACGTTATTTTGCCAAGATTATAATTAGAATGAGCGCAATTGAAGAAGTATTACCTTATTACGAAAAGCAGCTGCAGGAATTTAGCCAGCAGTCCCGAGAATTTGCCAATAAATATCCTAAAATTGCCCAGCGTCTGTCCTTAAATCAGGAGCAGATTGACGATCCGCATATTGAACGCCTGATTCAGGCATTTTCACTGATCTCGGCACGCATTGATAAAAAGCTGAATGACAGCTATCAAATTTTCACCCGATCAATTTTTGAGGTGATGTTTCCCCAGTATTTAAAGCCGTTTCCAGCATGTTCTATTGTTAGTTTTGAAGATGTCAATAAAATCAAACAGCTGAGTAATGCACATCGGATTCCTAAAAATACATCTTTAAAGTCTAAAAGTGTACGCGGCGTACAATGTGAATACCGGACTGTACAGAATGTGACTTTACTCCCCATTGCATTGAAATCTGTCAATTTCAAAACTCATCCTTCGGCACATATTCACTTAAACCGTAATGCCACACTGATTTTGGATTTTGAAATCTTTAATCATCAGCTGAAATTACTGCCACAGTACCAGCTACCCATTTATCTGGATGCAATTTCAAGTTTTCCTTTACAGGTTATGGATCAGATATTTAAGTCTGAAACCCAATTTTCAATCAAGATAGATGATCAAGAATTTAAAATTCCTAATCCATTTGAATTGTTAGGTTTTACTGAGGAAGAGAGTTTACTGCCGGTGGATCAGCATACTCATCATGCATATCGATTATTACTTGAATACTTTTGCTTTCCAGACAAGTTCAGTTTCCTGAACCTGAATATGGATTTTCTCAATCAGGTCGAACCCGATACGTCGAATTTTGAGCTGCATCTTCACTTTAAAATGAACCTGAATGATCAGGCCGCGATTCGCAATTATTCAGAACTGGATCTCGCCAATTTCAAGTTGTTCACTACACCAGTCATTAATCTGTTTGAGAAACAGGCCGAACCACAGAAAATCAATCATCAGCGACTGGAATATTCACTCATTTCAGATGCGCATCATCCTGAATATTATCAGGTGTATTCGGTCTCCGAGATGAACCTGATTCGTGAAAAAAGTGATAAAGAACAATTTGCCCATCAGGTCTTACCGTTTTTTGCCATGAGTCATTACCGGCATGAAGGTGCACAATTTTACTATCATCTGCAGCCAGAAATTGCCAGTACG
Organism: Acinetobacter sp. 197; assembly: GCF_048148385.1. Taxonomy (NCBI): domain Bacteria; kingdom Pseudomonadati; phylum Pseudomonadota; class Gammaproteobacteria; order Moraxellales; family Moraxellaceae; genus Acinetobacter; species Acinetobacter sp. 197. The sequence goes on along the minus strand of NZ_JAYWZK010000002.1, from coordinate 8,968 downwards.
CAAAAGAATGACCTGAAATTTTCTTTAATTTCCAAAAGCCTGGAGCCACAGAATACCTTCTCTGATTTTATCAGTACTCGGCTGCTGTGCTGTAACCGCGATCTGCCTTATGAAAGCTATAACAAGGATCAGAATGCACTCAGCTTAAATGACAGTCAGCTGGCTCGACGTGGAGTGTTGTTAAAGCGCCCATCTTTACCTTATATATTCAAGCAGAGCCAAAAAGAACAATGGCGTATTATTTCCCATCTTTGCCTGAATAATCTCTCCTTGATGAAAGGCGATGCAGTCACGCATCTTAAGGAATTGCTGGAACTGTATAACCTGCCAGCTTCCAAAGAAAATCAGCAGATGATTGAAGCAATTCAATCGATTGATTTTTCATTGAGCCAGAAATTATTGGACCATAAACCTTTTCCACTGTTTGTCCGTGGTGTAAGTGCAAAGGTCAAGATGAATAACGAAGCATTTCGCGGATCAAGTCTGTATGTCTTTGTCCAATTGCTTAATCATATTTTTAACCTGAAAGTACAAATGAACAGTTATGTGGAAATGGTTGTAATTGATGCTGCAACAGAACAGGAGGTATACCAATGCGTGCAGAACGTTGGTGGCAAAAAACTTCTGTAGTGGAGCAGCTGTATCAGCAGCCAACCCGCTTTGAACTGGTGCAGGCGACTCGTTTGTTGCGTCATTATCCTGAGCAAAATCAATTACAGGACTGGAACAGGGGATTTAGTTTTACGAGTTCACTGAACCTGAATTTTGCAAAATCCGAGATTGAATGTCTGGAATGGAAAGATCGGAAAATTCAGCTGACCAGCGCGATGATTGGCTTGACCGGTATACAGGGAGTATTGCCTTATGCCTATACCTATCGTATTAAGCAAAGTCCACGTCAACAGCGTGAGGAAACCCTGCATTTTCTCGGGTTGTTTAATCATAAACTCACCGCGCAATATATTGATGCTTCAGTTAACTATCATTTGCCACTGCGCTATGAAATTGAACAGGACAATTATTATCTGGAAATTTTACATGCGCTAAATGGCTATGTGCGTGAACAGCATCAGCAGAATCATCTGGATGATTATTTTGCTGAATTTTCCGGCTTAATGCAGGGGCAAAATAATAGTGCTTATGTGCTGAAAACCATGCTGAGTTGCATGTTCAAGCATAAGGTGAAGATCAGGGAGTATTTACCAGAACAGTTCAAGCTGGAAGATTTTCAAAAATCTTCCTTGGGTGGATCTACTCCCGCTTTATTGGGAATCAATAGTTTTTGTGGTGAATTGCTGACCCAGATTGATGAAAAAATTGAAATCGTAATTGGCCCATTAAACCGGCAAGACTATCTAAGCTTTCTTCCGCAACAAAAGCAGAGCGAAAAACTCAAACAGATCATTGCAACCTGGTGCAGCCCGACCTTGATGGTGGATCTGCGGCTGATATTAAACAAGGAAGAAATCCGTCCCATCCGGCTTGGTGATGAAAGTGTAGGGCTAGGACAGGGCGCTTTTCTGATGCCACAAGCATCTGCTGATAATCAGGAAACCTATTATAGCCTGATGGGGAGAGCAGCATGATTAAGGTCATTGTCTCTACTATTCTGGCGTTGATCCTGATTACAAGTAGTCTAGTCATCTACTACTGGCGTGATGTGCAATACGATCCAACCGGCATGGATATGCTGCAATTCTTTATTCTGCTGCCGGTTTGTGCTGGCTTGTTATTGCTTTCTCCATGGCTGATTTACACATCGCTAAAAGCTTATCAGACAGGGAAAGCACAAAAGTTAGAAGCTGCTAAAAATAAAGAGCAACATCTGCAACAGCAAAGTGAACTAGAGAAAAACAAGGAGAAACCGGTCGAAGAACTGACGCTAAAAGTCTATTCATCTGCGGCAATCCACAGCTTTGGTGAAAATCAGGACATTGTTGATGCTTTGCAGGCGTTTAAAAGCCCGGAACTGGATGAAACCTTGGCCAATCACTATGGACTGCCCATCCTGTCTTATCGTATTCGGAGTCTGGACGAGCTATTACCCGAAGCAGAAGAGAATGACACCCTGCACAGCATGCGAGTGCAACGTATAAATTTACTGATTCAGCAGCAGATGGAGCAACATAGTGAAAGCCTGTATCACATTGCTACACATCTTAGAAAGTCAGCTATGTTCTATGATGCAGAGACAGCTTATCAATATCGTATGCATCCGGGCTGGATCAATGAACAGTTTGATGAAGAGAAAGAAACGGATATTCCAGTTGAACAGGTTGCACGATTAAATAAATTGAATCTGCATATTCTGCTGCCGGCAACCTTAATTCATCTCTGGCCAGATGAAACCCAACAGAAGCTGATTGAACAGCTAGAACAGCAATATGAAATTGTGCAGAGCCAGATTCATGTCGAGTTTCATTATGTCGATCATAACAATGCCTATTCACTCTGGATGAACCTGCTCAATGATATTCAGCAGCAAAATGAACTGGTCAGTCTGGTGATTGCTGTACAGTCTGAAATTGACCAGGAGTGGCTGGAACAGCAGTTATGGCAGTCGGAACAATATCTGCCGGGAGAATATGCAGCGAGTATATGCCTGTCTTCACTACAGTTAAGCATTGAAGATTTGACAGAAATAAAAACAATAAAATTCGTTAAGCATGTCAAAAATATTAGTGAATATTTGAAGAAAAAAAGTCCAAACTTTGCTGATCAGCTACAGCAGGAAGCTGCATTTATACTTTTTCTGGATGATCCCTTACAGATCAGCACAGCAAAGAAGGTTCAACAGTATCTGGGTAAATTTGGAATAGAACTGCATCACGGCCTGTATTGTTATGCTTATCTAGGCGGTGCAACAGAGATGAAAGCACTATTTGGAATATTGCTGTGTATGCAAATGAATGAAGATGTCATTACATTGGCTTATTCAGTACAGCATCCTCAGACATTTTTTGTCTACCAACCTGTAAATATGATTGAGGAACTTAAACAGAACGCAGCCTGAAAAATTTTAAAAACTTGAAAGATAATAAAGAAATATAAGAGATTACAGTGAATACATTATTTTATACGATCTTGGGATATGTCTGGCAGTATGTGACCAATCCAAAAGCGATTATGGCATTGTCATTTTTCGTGGTGATTTTTTCCATGAAAAATACCGTATCCGAGCGTGTGTTCTGGATTCTGGTGGCGGTTTATAGCCTGATGCTGGTGATCTGGGGTATTTATGCATTCATCCAGCATTATCGACATGCCAAAAAAGGTGAAGAAATTTACGAGGCGATTGCTAGTACCACTGAAGCTGAACAGTACAAGCATAAGAATAAGGAAGAGTTACAGCTGATCCAACAGCAGATGAAGGAGTCAATTCAACTGATCCGCAAGTCCAGACTTGGAGATCGTAAGGGCAATGCTGCGCTATATGAGTTGCCCTGGTATATGGTGATTGGCAATCCGGCAGCTGGGAAAAGCTCTGCCATTTATCATTCAGGGCTGCGCTTTCCATTTGAAGAACATCACCAGAAAATGGTGTCTTCTGGCTTAAGTGGAACCCGTAACTGTGACTGGTTTTTCTCAACTGAAGGTGTTCTGCTGGATACTGCAGGACGTTATTCAGTCTATACGGAAGATCATTCTGAATGGCTTGGTTTCCTGAACATTCTTAAGAAAAATCGTTCTAAGACACCTGTAAATGGCCTGATTGTCATTGTCAGTATTGCTGAACTGGTGAGCCAAAGCCCGGAAAAATCTATAAAATTAGCCAAAAACCTTCGTGCCCGTATTCAGGATTTAACCGAACGTCTGGAAGTTTTTGCTCCTGTATATCTAGTCTTTTCTAAAATGGACCTGATCGCAGGATTTACTGAATTCTTTGACTGTTATGATGCACAGGAATTTGATCAGGTCTGGGGGGCAACCTTACCGTATGCAGCCAATTCCAGCGAGCAGGCGGTAGAATTATTCGAGCAACATTACAACATTTTATACGATGGTCTGAAAAGTGTCAGTACAATACATCTGAGCCGTCGCCATTCACAGCATATTTCTCCAAGTGTCATGACTTTTCCGCTGGAGTTTAAGAGCTTAAAACCGGTTCTAAAAACCTTCATTTCTACACTATTTCAGGAAAATCCTTACCAGTTTAAACCGATTTTCCGAGGCTTTTACTTTACCAGTGCCTTGCAGGACGGCGTAATTGAAAGTCCGATGACGGAACAGATCGCTGATGATTTTCATCTGATCCGCAGTGATGATAGTGAAATTGGTCTGCCGAAACAGTCTATTTCTCAGGATCATGGTTATTTTCTGAAAAATCTGTTTTCTGAGGTCATCCTAAAAGATAAGCATTTGGTGCGTCAGCATATTAACCCTGCGAAAAAACGCCAGCGCTTTATGGCCTTCACAGGAGCGATTCTTAGCATATCAATTGTTCTTAGTTTATGGCTATGGTCCTACCGTAATAACCAGCAGTTGATTGCTGAAGTTCAGGCTGATCTTAATAAAGTAGTAAAGATGCAAGTACAGGCAAATCCTTCACTCACTCATCAACTGGATAGCTTGCTGATTTTACAAGGTCATTTACAGCAACTGGATCAATTTGATCAAAACCGGCCATTGAAATACAGTTTCAGTTTGTATCAAGGTAATCAGATTCGGGAAAAACTGCAAACTGAATATCTGAAAGGCATTGAGCATCTGGTTCTTCAGCCAACCCAGCAACAGATTGCACAGTACCTGCAACGGGTTAAAGCCAATGAAGCAGTTCTAAAAGAAAATCATATCCGGGTGAAAATCACCCATGTGGCGCAAGGACGTCAGATTGCTTCAGAACCTTCTGATCAAAATTCTCAAGATGCCTACAATGCCCTGAAAACCTATCTCATGTTGAGTAATCCTCAATATATGGATTCCAGTCACCTAAGTGATCAGATGACGCGTTTCTGGCGTACATGGCTGGAGCAAAACCGGGGTGAAATGCCGCGTGGAGAAATGATCCAGAAAGCTGAACAGATTTTAAGCTATGCCATTACATTGTCAGGACATAATGGTTTCCCTCAGATGAATTCTGATGCGGTACTGGTTGATCAGACCCGTCAGATCTTAACAGCAATTAACACCGGTGTTTCTGCACGTGATCGCGTTTATAACGAAATCAAGATGCGTGCTGCGGTGCGTTTCCCGGCAATTACGGTAAAACAGATTCTGGGGGAAACTAACCAGAATGTCATGCTGGGCAGCTATGCTTTGCCAGGAGTTTATACCTATCAGGCTTGGAAAGATTATGTGCAGCAAGCGATTGAACAGGCAGCAACCAGTTCAACGGATAGTCGAGACTGGGTGTTGAATACCACACAATCAGATGACTTAAGCTTTAGTGGTAGTCCTGAACAGATCCGTCGCCAGCTGACTGAGTTGTATAAAAAGGAATATATTGCCGAATGGCGTAAGTTTCTGAATGCGGTTCATTATGCCAAGGCAGGTGATTTTAACCAGCAAATCAAACAGATTGATATCCTGGGTGAACCTGAAAATTCTCCAATCAGGACGTTGATCCAGCATGTGGCCAAAGAAACCAGCTGGGATAATCCGGTGGTTCAAGCAGAACTGGCTGTGCCACAAAAAGGCTTTATTGCCTGGTTCAAACGTAAAGTGCTCAATCGTGATGCAGAAAAACAAGCACAACTGGCGAGTAACCAGTTAGGCCATGGCGTGATTGCACGTGAATTTCAGGTATTCTACCAGATGGCGCGTCATCGGGATGATCTGCAGAATCAATCCCTGCTAGATGGCTACATGCTTTCGATTTCCAAAATCCGCAGTCAATTCAATGACCTGAAAAGCTCTGGTGATATTGGTCCTGCAAGTATGGCCTTAGTAAAACAAACTATTCATGAGCAGAATTCCATTTTCAACACCACCCATAAATTTGTGGCCGAGAAAATGTCGGCTGGCACTACAGAGCTGGATCAGCAGCTACTGCAAAACCTGCTGATTGCACCCTTAATCCAGTCTTTTGAAAGCCTGATTGTTCCTGCACAGGCAGAAATCAACAAGCTTTGGACCATGCAGTCGTACCAGCCATTTACCCAGAGTCTGGCTCAGAAGTATCCATTTAGCAGTCAGGCAAATTTACAAGCTACTTCTAATGAAATTAATCAGATTTTTGGTGAAAGTGGCAGTATTGCACGTTTTGTAAAAGAGCATCTGGATCCTTTGGTGATCCGTCGTGGTTATACCTTAACTTCAAAAAGCTGGCAGGATCTGGGGATCAGCCTTAATCCAACTTTTGTAGCGAATTTCCAGACCTATGTAGCACCTAGTCATGGCGTAGCAACAGGTGAATTGAATCAGGGGCAGCGTATAGTACCGGCTGTAAACCAGTCCAATTTCCAGTTCTACCCATTGGAAAATCCAAAACTTTTAGCCTATACCTTTGATATCGATGGGCAGCGTATGCTTTTTGAAAATGGGGTACAACAATGGGTGAACTTTGTCTGGCCAAATCCGGGATCGATTCCGGGTGCGCGTATTACCGTGGTGGATCTGGAAGGGAAGACCCACACCATTTTTGATGAACCAGGTGAATATGGAATTAACCGCCTGATTGAAAGTGCCCAGCGTACCCAAAAAGGCAATAACTTTGAAATGATCTGGAAGAGCAAGGAGAATCCGGAACTTTCAGTAAAAGTAAACTTCCGGCTGGTTAGCGGCCAGAATAGCAATTCAATTGGTGGCCAGCCGAACTATGCCAACCTGCAACTGGTAGATCAGGTAGTTTCCAATAAATCGGTGCGTGTCGTCGCTGCGCAAAGTGTTTCTATATCTCCTCAGCAAAGCTCAGGCCAAGCAGGTCCGACTACGGCATTCGCCAATACAGGAGCAGCTGTACCATGATGAGGATTCAACTCAAACTGAAGAAAATGGTGGAGGTGAGTAATGTATGAGTTAAAAACTACACCACTTTATTATGGTAAATGTCCAGCTCGTGGCGATTTTCTCAAGTCACGAGGACAATATCAGCTGATTCAGCTGATTGATCAATGGATTACGGAAGCATTGGAATTTGCCATGCAAAAGACAGAGTTCAAACAGGCCTATGCGCAATTACCATCGCTGGATTTCTTTATTGCCAATCCGAAGGCAAGGCTATTTCTGGTAGCGAATCTGATTTCCAGTGAAGACAGCTCAGGCCGGCAGTTTCCCATGGTAGTCAGTCATCTGATTGAGCATGAACAGCCATTTGAAAATATCGTGTATTCACCCTTGTGTTATAAGTCAGCACTGGTTGAGCTTTATCAGTGCAATCGTGTAATGCGTTCAATACGAGATAGCGATATTTTGCTGGATAAACTGAATAAGCTTAGTAACCAGATTATGGTATCCAGCTATGAAGAGGCACAGATATTTTATGAACCTCATACTATTCATTCCTTTGCTAGACTGATGAATCTTAGTGCGTATCAGCTGTCGCAAAGCCTGATTGGATTGGGATTATTGCTGCAACCGGTTATTCAGCAAGGCACAAGTCGTTTGAATAAGGTACTGATTTTACCCATTCATAACATCAGTTATTGCTATGAAATTGCAGCATTTTGGGTCAGTTTAATCAGTCAGTTTGTGAAACATCATCATACAGAACTATTGATTGGTGTATTGCATCAAGAAAAGCCAATCTTGTTATTTGGCTTTAAAGGTGCAGACATACAGGCTTTGAGCGACATTTTCACGGAAAATCTGGATAGTCAGCATTGGGTATCACTTATCAATGCAACCTGGATTGATCAATACCTGGAAAATAATGCAGGCCTGGCAACACTGGAACAGTCCTTAAGTGAGCGTCAGATGAGTCTGGCTCGAGGCATCAAATTATTTAAACAGACATTTGTAGAAATATAAAATGAATATAAAAATCAAGAATTTAAAATTAAAAAAACTTATAAAAATCAATACAATATCATACTTATTAGTGAGTTTTTCTGTATATGCACAACCGGTCATTATCGAAGGTGCTGTACCAAACGAAAACACTAAACAGGAAATATTGAGTAAATTATATACAACTTATGGACGGGAAAATGTAGTAGATCGCATCCAGATCCGTCAGGTCACGGCATCAGCAGGCTGGTCAAATACCGTCAGCAATGTAATTAATGAAGACCTGAAAAAGGTAAGACAGGGAAAATTAACAGTAAAAGGTGCTGATATCCAGCTGAGAGGTAAAGTATCAAATCCTGTTCAAATTCAGGAAACTACAGCTAAATTTCAAAGCCTTATACCAACAAATTACCGTTTAAATACACAGCTTTCAGTCAATCAGATAGAACAGCAGATTATTGATGCAGCATTGAAGAATCGAATCATTGAATTTGAATCTGGCAGTGCGGTATTGGCAGCTTCAGGCATACAGATTCTGGATGAAATGGTCAGTGCCTTAAGTAAGGTGGGTAGTAAAAAGGTACGAATTATTGGCCATACAGATAGCTCTGGCGATGCTAATAAAAACCTCATGTTGAGTCAGCAACGTGCAGAAGCCGTTAAAACTTATTTGATCGCAAAAAATATTCCGGGACATTTACTGAACACCGAAGGATTGGGATCTAGCAAGCCTGTAGCGGATAATACAACGGCTGAAGGTAGACAGAAAAATCGTAGGATTGAGTTTGAAGTGCTTTAAAAATATAAGTTGCTTAAGCAGCAACCAGACAGGCTTGAGTCATACGTTGATCTCGAAAATCTTTGAAAACTGAGACGTTGTATTTCCTTGTCAATCATAGTGTTCAGCATCTCGATTCATATCCAGTCCATGATGTTTAAACCATCATAAACTAGACATTTTTATTGGTGAGAATGCAGACATTTCTATTTGGAGATATAGTTGCTGTTATTCACCAATTAAAATGTCTATGCGATAAACCATTTAAAATGTCCTGTTTTTAACCACAAGAGTCAAGCACAG